>PZPG01000030.1 GCA_003045995.1 Bacteroidota bacterium | reverse complement strand
AAAATGTCGAAAAATTCCGTGCAGCATCCCCATCAACCCGTAATAAAACCGGCTCCTGTACGAAAACCTGCTCCTGTACGAAAACCGGAGCCCTGTATCCGATGATCCTTCACCCATCTCTCCCTCCTGATAAATTCGACTCTTGATTTGTCTCGATTTCTCTCTTTACTCTGCTAACATGATGGGAAATCCGGGAAAACCTTACACGATTCCCGCACATTTTTTCAATCGTTTTTATGTGAGGTGATGAGTTCGTACTTTTTGCCGACACAATTCGCATCGGCTGGTTCACTTTGTTGGTTTGTCATGTTGGTTTGTCATGTTGGTACGTTATAGAAGTTCGACAGACAAGTTCGACAGACAAGTTCGACGGAGAAGTACGCCACACAATTTGACCCTGCAGGATGCACCGTTGTAGTTTAAACCGTCACTTTAACTATTCATTGGAATAATCACAGGCACTTTCGTAGATATGAATCGTTCTTTCGTTCGTACAATTCTATTATGGATGGTGGTTGCAAGCTTTTCGGCAAGTGCGCATGCTCAGGAATTTCTGTGTGATGTTACCATAAATAGCCGTCAGATTACCGAGAGCGGTTTTGAATATCTATCCGAACTGGAAACAGAGATGGAGTCTTACATCAATGAAAATCGATGGACAACGGTAAAGGTAGAGGAGATTGAGCGAATCGGATGCCAGTTTCAGGTGATTTTTACGTCGGCAAGTAGTTCGAATTACAATTTTACGGCAGAGGTGGTTCTGAGTGTACGAAGGCCTGTCTGGGACACCATGCAGCAAAGCACACTCGTACTATTAAGCGACAATGCATGGCAATTTACCTACCCAAGGGGCAAATCGCTGATTCGGGACGATCTTCAGTTTGATAATCTAACAAGTTTCATCGACTTCTATGTGTATATGATGCTTGGTTTTGATTATGATAGTTTCGCAGAGTTGGGGGGTGATGAGTATTACACGCGGGCTCTGAATATATTTGAACTTGGACAATCTTCGGGCAACACGGGATGGGGACGATCGATTGGTGCACAAAGAAATCGGTTTGGGTTGATATCTGACATCACAAATCCTGGATATAGTGATCTTCGAAAGGCGATCTACCTGTATCATCGAAAAGGGCTGGATCTGTTTACGACCAACCGTCAGGATGCAATTCGCAATGCAGTGGACGCCCTGAAACTGATTGAAGAGAACAAGCGAACAGCCAGTAACCCCTACCTGATCGATATCTTCTTCGATACCAAGTACAATGAATTAGTGGCGCTTTTTCAGGAGGCTGAACCCGAGGTAAAAAATGAGGTGTACAATCTTCTCATTAATGTAAATCCATCGCATACAAGTGCCTACGATCTGCTTCAACGATAGTCAGTTTTGCCGTCGCCATGCCTGATTTCTTGCAAGAGCTAACCATGATGAAAAAATGAGCAATCCACAGAACCTGCAACGGCATAATCCCAAAAGTACCTTGGGAAGAGTGTTGATTACCGGAGCCGGCGGGCAGTTAGGTACAGAGTGGAGGAGTGAGTTGGACAGGAGGAATCTCCCCTTTGAGGCGTTTGGTTCCGCAGAACTGGATATTACGGATTCCGATCAGGTAGAGGAGCTCATTTCAAGGGTACGACCGGATGTGATCATCAATGCAGCGGCCTATACAAAGGTTGATCTGGCAGAGCAGGAGAGGGATAAGGCATTTTCTGTAAATGCAGATGCAGTTGGTAATTTGGCTGCTTCGGCGCGTTCGATTGGAGCATTGCTCGTTCATTATAGCACAGATTATGTGTTTTCCGGAGCTGCTCAGGACCGGGCGAAATGGCCTGGAGGATATCCTGAGGAGGCAGAAACCCATCCTGTAAACACCTATGGTGCGAGCAAACTGGAAGGCGAGGTTCGTTTGCGTGAATCGGGTGCAGACTGGCTTTGCCTGAGGGTGTCATGGCTGTGCGGCGCCCATGGCAAGAATTTCATAAAAACCGTCCGGCGCGTTGCTTCTGCAAACGGAGAGATGCGGGTTGTGAATGACCAGTACGGTTCCCCGACATTCACACCGGATCTGGTGCGGAAATCGTTGGCATTGATTACGTCTGGCCGGCGAGGGATGGTACATATTTCATCTCGGGGCGAAACAAACTGGCATGAATTTGCGTGCGAAATTGTACGGTTGTCCGGTATCAGGGCAACGATCCATCCAATCCCTACCCGTGAATATCCCACCCCGGCGCCCCGCCCTGCCTTTTCGCGGATGGATTGTTCCAGGATGGAAGGATTTGGGTTGCCTGCAGTACCTTGGAAGGAGGGTTTGGCGGAGGTAATCCGGGAGCTGGACAGCCATGAATGACCATTTTGCCGGAATGTCCGAGCTGATTGGAATGACTGGAATAACTGGAATATCCGTGATGACTGGAATAACTGGAATATCCGGGCTGACCGGAATGTCCGAAGTCTCTGGAAAGCCTGGATGGTAGCAGAGCCGGGTGAGCATCCGCATCACCCCGAGAAATATAAAGTAGGAAAATGAAATTGCAACATAGAGTGGATCAGGTAGAATATGGCGATTGATACGGAAAGAACACCGATTGATGGATTAATTTTGCTGAAGCCACGGGTGTTTAAGGATGCTCGCGGGGAATTTTTGGAAACGTATCGCGATGAGGTAATGCGAGAGGCTGGGATTGGGGAGCCATTTGTGCAGGATAATATTTCGGTTTCGCGAAAGGGCACGATTCGGGGGTTGCATTATCAGTTGCCGCCCTATGGTCAGGCGAAGTTGATTCTTGCAGTGAGAGGTACAATTTTGGACGTTGCTGTGGATCTTCGGAAGGGGTCGCCGACGTATGGAAGGCATCATAAGGTGCTCTTGACGGAGGAGAACCGGCATCTTTTTTATGTTCCGATTGGGTTTGCGCATGGGTTTTCGGTGCTCAGCGAGGCGGCAACGGTGTATTATAAATGTTCCGGGTATTACGAGCCTGCGGCGGAGCGGGGTGTTCGATGGAATGACGCAGATTTGGGGATTGACTGGGGAGTTGAGGAGCCGGTAGTGTCGGAGAAGGATCAGGTACAACCGCTGTTTGGGGAGGTTGAGGCGATGGATGTGATGGGGTGATATGTGATGGGTGATGGTGTGATGGGGTGATGGGGTTGCCCTCAAACTCCGAAAAGTTCACGGCGGGCGGCAAAATAGGGATCGAAAATTCTCTTGAGCATAGCATATTTTGGAGTTTCCATGCGAGAGTCTTCCGACATGACGCGCCAGGCGTCGTTTTTAGCCCGCTCGAGGAGCATCCGATCTTCAACAATATCTGCAAAACGGAATTCGGGTAAGCCGCTTTGTTTTGTGCCGAGGAAGTCGCCCGGGCCGCGTAGCTTCAGGTCTGCTTCTGCGATTTCGAAGCCATCGCTAGTCTCGGTCATTTTTCGAAGCCGGAAGCGGCCGGATTGACTTAATTTTTCTCCTGGGATCAAGATGCAGAAGCTTTGCCGTTCTCCGCGACCGATGCGGCCCCGAAGCTGATGTAGCTGAGATAGCCCAAATCGTTCTGCCTGCTCGATAATCATAAGAGATGCATTCGGAACATCCACACCGACTTCAATTACGGTTGTGCTTACCAGAATTCGGGACTCACCGCTCACGAACCGCTTCATGGCAAGCTCTTTTTCCTGCGGATCCATACGACCGTGGAGCAGTGTGATGTCGATGTCCGAAAATCGTTTTTTCATCTTTTCGAACCCCATTGTGGCGTCTTTGAGATCAAGTACTTCGGACTCCTCGATGAGTGGGTAGACCACATACACCTGACCACCCTCGTTTACCGTTCTTTCGATGAACTCATCGATGGAGGAGCGGTCTTTTTCGGTGCGAACGGCGGTTTTAACCTCTTTTCTACCACCAGGTAACCCTTTGATTATGGAGATATCCAGATCGCTGTAAATGGTCATGGCCAAGGAGCGTGGAATTGGAGTGGCAGACATCACCAGAAGATGGGGCGAATCTCCTTTTTGCATCATCTGATTTCTCTGCTTAACGCCGAACCGGTGTTGTTCATCAATTACGGCCAGTCCGAGCTTGTGGAACCGGACTCCCTCTTGAATAACGGCATGCGTTCCAACGACAATATTACAGTGTCCTCCGCTGATGTCTGTTAAGATATCCTCACGAAGGGCTTTTTTCTGATTACCGCGAAGGAAGCGGATTCGAATGCCAGAGTCCTTGAGATAAGTAGAAAGTGTTTGAAAGTGTTGTTCTGCAAGAATCTCTGTGGGAGCCATCAAAACGGCCTGAAAGCCGGAGTCTACGGCCATCAGCATAGCCCCGATCGCAACAACGGTTTTTCCAGCCCCTACATCCCCCTGTATTAGCCGGTTCATCTGATACCCGGAAAGGAGGTCTTGCTCAATTTCTGCGAGGGCCGATTGCTGGCCTTCTGTTAGTTGGAACGGAAGGGTTTTATTCAGAAAATCGTTGGTTTTGGGGCCACGCTGGAGGAGATGACCGGAGGCTTTTACACGCCGGGTTTGTTTGATTTGGGCCATGCCTAGTTCGAACAGGAAAAGTTCCTCATATTTGAAACGTTCAAGGGCAGCAGCGGCCTCTGCCTTGGTGGAAGGGTGATGAATTAGATGAAAGGCCTGATCTCGTCTGGGAAAGGAGCCGTCCTTCAGGATCTCGTCGGGGAGAAACTCTTTGAGGCGAACCTGAGAGAGGATCTGATGAATCCAATTACTGAGTAGTTGATTGGTGATAGAGGCTTTTATAAAGTGTTGATTTCCAGGATAGATCGGAATCAGGTAGTCGTATCGGACTGCATCATCCGGAGATTCTAAAATTTCGGCTTCCGGATGGGCCATGCTCGGCATACGACCATAGCGTTTTACCTTGCCAAAAAAAGAGACAAGCTCTCCTTCATTAAAAAGGGAGATGAAATAGCGCCATCCTTTAAACCAAACTGCTTTGAGAGTACCGCTGTGATCGCTGATATGAACTTCAAGACGGCGCTTGTTGCCATAGCCGGATACATGGATTTTATCAACTCTGCCAACCACCATTACGGGATCTTTCCCATCTTTCAGAGTACTGATGGGCTGCGTTTTGGATTTGTCCAAATATTTGCGCGGGAATAGGAACAAGAGGTCCCCTGTACTGTGAATTCCAGCTTGGCTCAGGCCCTCAAGGCGTACTTTCGAGAGATTATGGAGATCGGTTAACTTCAACTGTTATATACCATTATATCAATAAAAATCGTTATGTTGGGGTGATTTTTCCCTCAATTTGACCGTTTGACGGAATACTTGGGGAGTAATCAAACATTTTTGAAAAAATTTGTTTGGATAAAATTGGAAATGCCGTATTTTCTTCGGCTCATGACTTTATCAATTTAATTCGAAATTAAAATAGTTCGAAATCGTGCCAACAATCAATCAACTTATTCGTAAAGGGCGTCAATCTAAAAAGAGTAAGACCACCGCTCCAGCTTTGCAGAGTTGTCCACAGAAGCGGGGAGTCTGTACAAGAGTATATACAACAACGCCTAAAAAGCCTAATTCTGCGCTGCGTAAAGTTGCGCGTATTCGTCTAACAAACGGTATGGAAGTAACTGCTTATATCCCGGGCGAAGGGCACAACCTGCAGGAGCACAGTATCGTGCTTATTCGGGGTGGTCGTGTGAAAGACCTGCCCGGTGTACGTTACCATATTGTTCGTGGAACTTTGGATACGGCAGGTGTCAATGACCGGAAACAGGGCAGAAGCCACTACGGAACGAAAAAACCAAAAGGATAACTTCCCGAGTCTGGTGCTGGAAGTAAATTGAACGGGCACCACTCCAGATAAATTTCCCAATCACGACTATGAGAAGAAAAACAGCAGAAAAAAGACCCCTTCAACCAGATCCCGTATTCAATGACAAATTGGTCACTAGATTTGTGAACAATTTAATGAGAGACGGAAAGAAGGGAGTGGCAAGAAAGATCCTGTATCAGGCATTTGAGATCATTAGCGAAAAAACCGGTGAAGAGCCAATTGATGTATTTAAGAGTGCTCTTAACAACACCAAGCCGGCTGTTGAAGTAAAAAGCCGACGTGTAGGTGGTGCTACATACCAAGTTCCCATCGAAGTGAGTACAAATCGAGGAACGGCATTGAGCATGAGATGGATTATTAATGCATCACGCAACCGAAATGACAAGTCTATGGCGCTTCGGCTAAGTCGTGAACTGATGGACGCTGCAAAAAATGAAGGAGGAGCCGTCCGGAAAAAAGATGAGACGCACCGAATGGCAGAAGCCAACAAAGCATTTGCCCATTTCCGATTTTAAATTACGTAAACTTTCATAAACGAATGTCTGAAGTAAATACAAGTACCAACCCGAAAATTCTCGAGCAAATCCGCAAGACGCGGAATATCGGGATCATGGCTCATATTGATGCCGGGAAAACGACTGTAACGGAGAGAATTCTTTTTTACACAGGTCGAAGCCATCGCATGGGAGAGGTTCATGATGGTGCAGCCACTATGGACTGGATGGAGCAAGAGCAGGAGCGAGGCATTACGATTACGTCTGCTGCTACCCATTGTGAATGGAAAGGAAATCGTATCAATATCATTGATACGCCTGGCCACGTGGATTTCACGGTAGAGGTAGAGCGGTCTCTTCGTGTATTGGACGGTGCAGTAGCAGTTTTCTGTTCTGTGGGCGCTGTGCAGCCTCAGTCCGAAACGGTATGGCGTCAAGCAAACAAGTATAAGGTGCCCAGGATTGCATTCGTAAATAAAATGGATCGTACTGGCGCTGATTTTTACAATGTGCTGGAACAGATGCGTAATAAGTTGGGAGCCAACCCAATTCCGCTTCAAATACCTATTGGTGCAGAACTCAATTTTGAAGGAGTTGTGGACTTGATTAAAATGCATGGGATCGTGTGGGATGAGGAGTCCCTTGGGTCCAAATATGATGTGATCGATATTCCCGAGAATCTCAAAGAGAAAGCGGAAGAGTATCGGAAATTGATGATCGAATCCATTGCTGATCATTCCGAGGTACTCATGGAGAAGTATCTCATGGAAGAGGATATTTCAGAAGAGGAGATACACGATGCAATCCGTGAGGCAACTCTGAGCCTGGATATTACACCGGTTGTTTGCGGCACTGCACTGAAGAACAAAGGTGTACAGATCATGTTGGATAAAGTGATCGACTTTCTTCCAAGTCCACTGGATATGGAAGCAGTTCATGGCGTAGATCCAAGTGATTTGGAGACCCAAATGACACGGAAGCCAGATGTAAATGAGCCATTCTCTGCGCTTGCTTTCAAAATTATGACGGACCCATACGTGGGAAAACTGACATTTTTCCGTGTGTATTCCGGAACTCTTGAAAAAGGTTCATATATCCTGAATGCCAGCACAGGACAGCGTGAGCGTGTAGGGCGAATTCTTGAAATGCATGCCAACGATAAAAAAGATATCGAGATTGTGCGTGCTGGAGATATTGCTGCAGCCGTTGGAGTTAAGCAGGTTCACACAGGAGATACATTCTGTGATGTGGACAGCCCAATCCTCCTCGAGCAGATTACATTCCCCGAGCCAGTAATCAAACTTGCTGTTGAGCCAAAATCCAAGGCAGATGCTGATAAACTGACAACTGGATTGGTGAAACTAGCAGAGGAAGATCCTACGTTTCAGGTTCAAACCGATGAAGAGACTGGACAGACTACGATCGCAGGTATGGGTGAGTTACACCTTGAAATTATTGTTGATCGACTGAGACGCGAATTTAAGGTCGAGGCCAATGTTGGACAACCCCAAGTGGCATACCGGGAAACAATCTCTAAGCCTGTCACACACCGTGAATTGTACAAAAAGCAAACAGGTGGACGTGGTAAATTTGCAGATATTCAGTTCGAAATCGCGCCTCTGGAACACTTTGAGGAGTATAGCGGCGAGGACAAAAGAGTGTCTGTCAGCGAAGGATTTAAGTTTGTGAATGAGGTCGTAGGTGGTAATATCCCCCGAGAGTACATTCCATCTGTAGAGAAAGGATTTAAAGAAGCAATGAAAAACGGTGTTCAGGCAAACTACGCTGCGCAGAATGTTGGTGTTCGTCTCTTTGACGGCTCCTATCACGATGTGGATTCCGATGCATTTAGCTTTGAGTTGTGTGCCCGTCTTGCATTCCGAAATGCGGCTAAAAAAGCTAGTCCAGTGTTACTAGAACCGGTAATGAAAGTAGAAGTTACTACCCCGGAAGAGTATATGGGTGATGTCATTGGGGACCTAAACAGTCGTCGTGGAATCATCCAAAAGATGGAAAATCAGAAAGATGCTGCCATTGTACGTGCCAATGTGCCATTGGCAGAGATGTTTGGATATTCAACCGAACTACGGTCATTGACACAAGGACGTGCATCGTACTCCATGGAGTTTGAGCAGTATGTAGAAGTACCTCAATCAAAGGCACAGGAAATCATCGAAAAACAGGCCTAAACCAATTATCATTTAAAAACGAACCAAGTCATGGCAAAAGAGACATTTGAACGCACAAAGCCCCACGTAAACATCGGAACGATTGGTCACGTGGATCACGGGAAGACAACTTTAACGGCAGCGATCACTTCGGTGATGGCGAAGACCTATGGTGGAGTTGCCAAAGCGTTTTCGGACATTGACAATGCACCGGAGGAGAGAGAGCGCGGGATTACCATTGCAACGGCACATGTGGAGTATGAAACGGATGCACGTCACTATGCACATGTGGATTGTCCGGGTCACGCGGATTATGTGAAGAACATGGTTACGGGTGCGGCACAGATGGACGGTGCGATTTTGGTTGTTGCGGCCACCGATGGCCCGATGCCCCAAACTCGCGAGCACATTCTTTTGGCACGTCAGGTTGGTGTACCACAGATTGTGGTGTTCATGAACAAGGTGGACTTGGTGGATGATGAGGAGCTTCTGGAGCTGGTAGAGTTGGAAGTTCGGGAGTTGCTCAGCAGTTACGAGTTTGACGGGGACAACATTCCTGTCATCCAGGGAAGTGCACTGGGTGCGTTGAACGGCGATGCGAAGTGGGAGCAGTCGATTGTAGATCTGATGACTGCCGTAGATGAGACGATTCCTACGCCGGAGCGGGATGTAGACAAGCCGTTTTTGATGCCGGTGGAAGACGTGTTTTCGATTACGGGTCGTGGTACGGTAGCGACGGGCCGGATTGAGCGTGGTATCATCAAGCTGAACGATGAGGTGGAGATTGTAGGGATCGTAGAAGCGCCGATGAAGAGCGTGGTAACGGGTATTGAGATGTTCCGTCGGTTGTTGAACGAAGGTCAGGCGGGCGACAATGCGGGGATTCTTCTTCGAGGTATCAACAAGGATCAGATTGAGCGTGGCATGGTATTGTGCAAGCCGGGCAGCATCAATCCGCACAAGAAGTTTGAGTGCGAGGTGTATGTATTGAGTAAAGATGAAGGAGGCCGTCACACGCCGTTCTTCAAGGGGTACCGTCCGCAGTTTTATTTCCGTACGACCGACGTAACGGGCTCTTGCGAGCTGCCGTCCGATCGTGAGATGGTGATGCCGGGCGATAATGTGAATTTGAATGTGACCCTGATTCAGCCGGTGGCTATGGAGTCCGGACTGCGCTTTGCGATTCGTGAAGGTGGCCGTACCGTAGGTGCAGGTGTTGTAACGAAAATCCTGGACTAAAAGCATCAGAAACGTGGCATCACAACAAAAAATACGTATCAAGCTGAAATCTTACGATCATAACCTGATCGACAAATCAGCAGAAAAAATTATTCAAACCGTGAAATCGACGGGTGCAGTTGTTTCTGGGCCAATTCCATTGCCTACAAACAAAAGCATCATTACGATCAATAAGTCTGTTCACGTGAATAAGAAATCCCGGGAGCAGTTCGAATACCGATCACACAAGCGATTGATCGATATTCTTTCCACGGGTTCCCAAACCATTGAAGCGCTGATGAAGCTTGAGCTTCCCTCCGGTGTTGACGTAGAAATCAAAGTTTAAGCTAAAAACCAAACGAGCCATGAACGGTTTAATAGGAAAAAAAGTCGGGATGACAAGTTTATTTGATGAGCTTGGCCGTAGTATTGCAGTCACAGTGATTGAAGTACCACCCGCATATGTTACACAGATCAAAACCATAGAATCAGACGGTTATGAAGCTGTGCAGCTTTCATCATTTAAGAAAAAAGCAAACCGAGTAACCAAAGCACTAGCTGGTCATTTTGAAAAAGCAGATGTTGAGCCACAAAAAGTGGTAACTGAATTTCGTGATTTCCAGTTTGATGGAATCAACTTGGGTGATGAGATCACTGTAGCTGATGTTTTTAAGGTTGGTGACCGGGTTGATGTCGCGGGAAAGTCAAAAGGAACCGGATTCACAGGTGTGATGAAGCGACACAATTTTTCCGGGGTTGGAGATAGTACACACGGGCAACATAACAGAGATCGTGCCCCTGGATCCATTGGACAATCCTCAGACCCGTCGCGTGTATTCAAAGGAATGCGTATGGGTGGACGTTCCGGCAACAAACGAACAAAGGTTCAAAACCTTTCAGTAGCTCAAATCTATGGTGAATCCCATCTGATGATGATTACCGGAAGTGTTCCTGGCCCGAATGGTTCTTACCTGGAAATCGTAATTAAAGACTAACAGAGACCGATGAAGGTAAAAGTATATACACAAGACGGTAATGATAGCGGCAGAGAGATTGAGCTCAATGACGATATTTTTGGTATTGAACCCAATCAACTTTTGATTTATGAAGACGTCAGACGTGTTCTTGCAGCCCAAAGACAAGGTACTGCTAAAACGAAACAGCGTGGTGAAGTTCGTGGTGGCGGCAAAAAAGCATACCGACAGAAAGGTACCGGAAATGCCAGACGTGGTAGTATGAGATCACCATTGTTAAAAGGGGGTGGGACGGTATTTGGACCTCAGCCCAGGAAGTACACGATTCAGATGAGTAAGAAACAGAAGCGACTGGCAAGACGCTCTGCATTATCACTGAAGGCTGCTGAAAATGCCATCCTGGTTGTCGAAGATTTTACAATGGAAAAACCAAGGACGAAAACATTGATCGGATTGTTAAATGCGCTCAATTTGCAGCAGCAAAAAGTTCTGTTTCTATTCGGGGAAACCAACGAAGCGGTAGCAAAGTCTCTGAATAACATTCCAAAGGTAAAACCGGCTGCCGCGTACCAGGCAACCACCTACGATATGATTCATAGTGATGTAATTGTCCTGAAGGAGAGTGCTGTGCAAGCATTGTCTCATAGTATCGTGCCACAAACGGAGGAAGCAGCATGAACATTTTAGAGCAACCATTAATAACCGAAAAACTCACACGACTTCAAGAGGAGCTTCAGAAATATGCTTTTCAAGTCCATATCAAGGCAACCAAGCCTATGATCAAAAAAGCGATTGAAGAGCGCTATCCTGGTGTTGTAGTAGATCGTGTCAATACAATGATCATGCCATCAAAACCAAAAGGTCGACACACTCGCAGTGGTTTTATTGATGGTCGAAGTAAGAAGTGGAAAAAAGCAATCATCACTCTGAAAGAGGGTGAAATTGATCTGTTTAGTGAAGTATAAATTAAAGTAAGAAGGATAACCAGAGGAAGAACATGGCTACCAGACAGTTAAAACCCACAACTCCCGGCCAAAGACACAGGATTGCACCAGTTTTTGATGATGTAACCACGAATAAGCCGTTGAAGTCTCTAACAACGGGGTTGGATAAAAGTGGGGGCCGGAACAACAGGGGTCGAAAAACGTCTCGGCATCGAGGTGGAGGGCACAAAAGAAAACTCCGCGTAATCGATTTCAAACGTAATAAATTTGACATCCCTGCCAAAGTGCAAACGATTGAGTACGATCCGAATCGGACCGCAAGAATTGCACTTCTAGCCTATGTAGATGGTGAAAAGCGATACATTCTTGCCCCATCCAAGTTGAAGGTTGGCGATGTAGTGATCAGTGGTGAGACTGCAGCTCCGGATCCCGGAAATGCAATGAAAATGAAAAATATGCCGTCAGGCACGATCATTCATAACATTGAGATGCAGCCTGGTAAAGGTGGACAAATTTGTCGAAGTGCAGGAACCTCCGCTCAGCTTGTTGCGAAAGAGGAAAAATACGTAACCGTACGGATGCCATCCGGTGAGTCTCGTAAATTCCTGGGCGAGTGTATTGCAACCGTTGGAACCACTAGCAATCAGGATCATTTCAATACGACGATTGGGAAAGCAGGAAGAAGTCGCTGGCTAGGCAGACGGCCTCAGACAAGAGGGGTTGCCATGAACCCGGTTGATCACCCAATGGGTGGTGGGGAAGGGAAAGCTTCCGGAGGGCATCCTAGATCCCCGTGGGGTCAGGCAGCCAAAGGGAAGAAAACCCGAAACCCACGAAAATTGTCTTCGAAATTCATTGTTAAACGTAGAAAAGCGAAAAAATAGGAATCTATGCCTCGTTCACTAAAAAAAGGGCCATTTGTTCACTATAAGTTGCAAAAAAAAGTAGATGCAATGATGAACACCGGCAAAAAGAAAGTCATCAAAACATGGTCCAGAAGTTCCATGGTCACTCCTGATTTTATCGGGCTCACAATTGCGGTCCATAATGGCAAGCAATTTATACCCGTCTATATCACGGAAAATATGGTTGGACACAAGCTGGGTGAATTTTCACCAACGCGTACATTCCGAAGCCACCCCATTAAAAAAGCTAAATAACAGACGATTATGGAAGGTCAAATATTGGAAGCCAGAGCGGTTCAGCGTCATCTTCGAAAAGCACCTCGTAAACTACGTCTTGTAGCGAATGCAATTCGTGGGAAAAATGTAGATAGGGCTCTCGCGGAATTAGATTTTATGAAGCAAGATGCTTCCATCTACATATCTAAAGTGGTGAAATCAGCGGCTGCAAACATCCGTGACAAATTTGATGAAGAGCGATTGGATAACGATATGCTCTACGTGAAAGAGATCTTTGTGGATGAGGGTGTAACTCTGAAACGCATCCAGCCAGCCCCTATGGGACGGGCACATCGTATTAATAAGCGAAGCAGTCACATCACGGTTGTGGTTGCCAAGCGTGAAGAAACATCAATCAACGATTAAATCAGAACATTTTGGGACAAAAAACACATCCAATCGGACTTCGGCTAGGAATCATCAAAGGGTGGGATGCAAACTGGTATGCAGAAACCAATGAACCAGCCATTCTTCAGGAAGATGAAAAGCTGCGACAGTATCTTGAGGTACGGTTAAATGATGCAGGACTTTCCAATGTTCTGATCGAGCGCACACCAAAAAGAGTATTACTTACGCTACAAACTTCCCGGCCCGGAGTTATTATCGGGAAAGGTGGGGAAGAGATTGACCGACTTCGTAATGAGCTCAAAAAACTCACCAACAAGGAAGTTCAGATCAATGTAAGCGAAATTAAGCGCCCTGAAATGGATGCAAGTCTTGTAGCACAAGGTATAGCACGTCAGCTCCAGGCTCGTGTCTCGTTCCGTCGGGCGATGAAGCAGGCGATCGCTTCAGCAATGAGAATGGGCGCAAAGGGGATAAAAATCAAATGCTCTGGTCGTTTAGGCGGTGCAGAGATGGCACGTACCGAACAATACAAAGAGGGGCGTATCCCGCTTCACACACTGCGTGCAGATATCGATTATTCAAATACGACAGCTCAGACCATCTACGGATCAATCGGTGTCTCCGTATGGATCTTCAAAGGTGAGATTATTGGTGATGTAGACCTCTCACCAGGACAAAAATCAACTGAAGCTGAGGCAGAACCGCAACGCAAAAGGGCAGGTGGCCGTGGCCGTGCAGGTTCAAGAGGAGCTGGCAGAAAAGGTAAGAATTAACAGAAACAGAGCAGAATCATGTTAGAACCCAAACGTATACACAGACGTCGCGTTCACCGTGACAAGCTTCGGGGCAACGCAAACCGAGGGCATCAACTTGCTTTTGGAAGCTTCGGGCTGAAAGCACTGGAACCAAAATTTATTACATCCAGACAAATCGAGGCCTGTCGTGTTGCCATTTCCAGAAGTTTGCAAAGGGAAGGAAAAACATTTATCCGAATCTTCCCCGATCGACCTATAACCAGCAAACCAGCTGAAACCCGTATGGGGAAAGGGAAGGGGACACTGGATCACTTTATCGCCGTTGTTAAGCCTGGAAGAATTATGTTCGAGATTGCCGGCGTAACGGAAGAAAAAGCGAAAGAAGCTCTCAGAAGAGCATCCCACAAGCTTCCGATAAAAACAAAATTCATAAAACGCCGAGACATCGGTTAATTCAATCCGGAATACGTTATGAAAGCACACGAACTGCGTGAACTGTCGATGACCGAACTGGAAGCCAGACTCAATGATGAGAAAAAGGCACTGACAGAGTACAAATTCAGTAAAGCTGTAGCCGGACAGATCGAAAATCCGGCACGGATCAAAAATACACGACGCGAAATTGCGCGTTTGCATACGATTATCAACGAAACAAAGGGTGCTTAACCTATGAGCAACGCACAATCTGAAAGAGCACAAAGAAGAACCCGAATCGGGAAAGTTGTTAGTGACAAAATGAACAAAACGATCACAGTAGCAGTGGATCGACAGATCAAACATCCGATTTACGGTAAATTCATCACAAAGACTACGAAGTATCTGGCCCATGATGAAGTAAATGATGCTAACATGGGAGATAAAGTACTAATCATGTCGACCCGTCCTCTTTCCAAGAGAAAATCGTGGCGATTGGTAGAAGTCCTTGAACGAGCAAAATAAGGCACGAACATCATTTAGAACGTATATCATTTGCAGGTGTAAATCATGATTCAAACACAATCCACATTACGAGTAGCTGACAACAGTGGTGCCCGAAAAGTCATGTGTATCAAAGTTCTTGGAGATTCAAGAAGACGATATGCACGTATTGGAGACTTGATCAGTTGCTCCGTAAAAACTGCGATTCCCGGAGGAACAGTAAAAAAAGGGGATGTGGTCAAAGCAGTTGTAGTACGGACAAAAAAAGAGCTTCGAAGAAAAGACGGTAGTTACATTCGGTTTGATGAAAATGCAGCTGTTATCATCAATAAAGACAATGAGCCAGTTGGCACGAGGATTTTTGGTCCGGTTGCCCGAGAGTTACGTGAAAGAAATTTCATGAGAATCGTGTCATTGGCACCGGAAGTACTATAACGACAGGAAGTACGATTAAATAGGAACAGTTATGCCAAGAAAATTCAACAAGCAGAATAAGTTACACATCAAGCGTGACGATAAGGTGATGGTGATCACAGGTAACGACAAAGGGACTATAGGAAGGGTCCTGGCTGTCTATCCTGAGAAGATGCGTGCCCTTGTCGAGGGAGTGAATCTTCGGACGCATCACGACAAACCATCGCAAGAAAACCAGCAGGGTGGACGTATTAAACGGGAAGCTTCCGTTCACGTCTCTAATTTAATGCTGATCGATCCCGCAACGGATGAACCAACACGCATCGGAAGGAAACGAATTGAAGAGGATGGTGGCGGACGCTGGGTGCGATATGCGAAAACCAGTGGCGAAGTCATCGATAAATAAGAGGTCCTGATATGGCAGAAGCAAGATTATATACGTTTTACAAAACAGAGGTCGTCAAAAAGCTGACGGAAAAATTTCAGTATGATAATGTGATGGCGATCCCCAAACTCACGAAAATTGTCGTGAATGTAGGATATGGGGATGCAATCAACGATTCAAAGATGCTGGATACAATCGCTGAGAATATCGGACTGATTACAGGTCAGCGACCTGTGAAAACAAGAGCCAAAAAATCGATCTCAAACTTCAAGTTGCGTGAAGGAGCAGAGATAGGATGTAAGGTGACCTTGAGAGGCCGTATCATGTATGAATTTCTGGACAGGCTAATCAACCTGGCTTTACCGCGGACCAGAGATTTTCAGGGAATACCTGGAAAAAGCTTTGACGGACGTGGCAATTACACAATGGGTGTGAAAGAGCACACTATTTTCCCGGAGATTGATGTTGATAACGTGAAAAAACTTCACGGAATGGACATTTCATTCATCACCAATGCAGAAACGGACGAAGAAGCCTATGCACTTCTTGAAGCGTTCGGCATGCCATTCAGAAAAAATTAATCATCCCAAGTACGAAGAAAGCCCATGGCAAAGAAATCCTGGATAGCGAGAAACGAAAAAAGAAAAGCAACGGTAGAGAAGTATGCTGAAAAACGTCGTCAGTTAAAAGAAGCAGGCGATTATGAGGCACTACAAAAACTACCTCGAAATGCTAGTCCCACAAGAGTTCGGAACCGGTGTAGCATAACGGGACGATCCCGCGGGTACATAGGAAAATATGGCATCTCGCGAATTAAGTTTCGTGAACTTGCATTGAACGGAAAAATACCAGGGATTCGAAAAGCCAGCTGGTAAGAAAGGAGAAAATATTATGCAAATTGATCCGGTATCAGATTATTTAACCAGAATTCGAAATGCTCAGCAGGCTGGGCACAGACGTGTGGATATTCCTGCATCAAAACTGAAGCGGGCCATCACAAAAATCCTTGTTGACAAGGGTTACATCAGTCGTTACATCGATATCGATGATAATAAGCAGGGTGTATTGAGGCTCTTTTTGAAATACGATGCATACGGCCAACCGGTTGTTAAAGAGATTAAGCGGGTATCGAAACCTGGGCTAAGAAAATATAGTGCCGGGAAAGATATACCTCAATCCTACAATGGACTTGGTGTTGTGATTGTTTCTACATCGAAAGGTGTGATGACAGACAAAGAGGCACGGAAACTCAATGTTGGAGGCGAGATCCTCTGCTCGATCTATTAATTTCGGTCTTCTAAACTGTTAGCGAATACAGACTATTAATCTACAGAATACGAATCTATGTCACGAATTGGAAAATTGCCGATCCCTCTTACAAGCGATGTTGAGGTTACTATTGACGGGAACAACCTGGTGAGTGTTAAAGGAAAGAAGGGTACATCGACGCTGAAAGTTCATCCTGACATTGTTCTGGAAAAAAATGAACAGGAGCTTGTTGTAACACGGTCCAGCGAAACACGGGAACAGCGATCTCTACACGGACTGTATCGTTCACTCATCTTCAATATGGTTGAGGGTGTAACAAATGGGTATACCAAAAAGTTGGAGATCATTGGTGTTGGATTTCGTGCAGCCTACAATAACGGGGTACTCGAATTAAACCTTGGCTTTTCACACCCGATTTTTTTTGTACCTCCCGATGGAATTGAGATTGAGATCGATACCAAAACAACGAAGAATACGATTGTAATCATCCAGGGAATCGACAAAGAACTCGTTGGGCAGGTTGCTGCGAAGATTCGCTCTTTCCGGAAGCCTGAACCCTACAAAGGGAAAGGAATCCGTTATCTCGGTGAGCAGATTCGAAGAAAAGCCGGTAAATCAGCTGCAAAATAGGTGAATTACTGAAATAGGCACAAAAGATTAAGGCACAGTTAAACAGATACGCCATGAAAAAGAATAGAGCAAAAGTAGAACGAAGAAACAAGATCAGACGACGGATTCGGGGAACGATAAAGGGAACACCTGATTGTCCACGACTCTCTGTTTTCAAAAGCAGCAAGCATGTTTACCTCCAGTTGATCAATGACCAGGACAGCGCAACGATTGCCTCAGTCTCTACTCTAAGTCCAGAACTTTTGGAAGACCTGAAGGGTAAATCCTCTGTGGAATCTGCGGAAGTACTTGGGGAAAAGTTGGCTGAAAATGTCATCGACAAAGGAGTAAAAAAGGTTGTTTTCGACCGAAGCGGATACAAGTACCATGGCGTTATCAAGGCAGCAGCCGAGGGTGCGCGAAAAGGTGGACTCGAATTTTAAACATTAGCAGACTATTATGCCAAAAATCAGAAGAAAACATAATATACCGGCAGGAAACCTCAACCTGGAAGAGAAGCTCGTACACATAAACCGGGTTGCGAAGGTTGTGAAAGGGGGACGCCGGTTTAGTTTTAACGCTATCGTCGTTGTCGGGAACGGTGAAGGCATTGTAGGCCACGGACTTGGGAAAGCCAACGAAGTATCGGATGCGATTCAAAAAGGTTTCGATAATGCGAAAAAAAATCTGATCAAAGTGCCGATCACAAAAACCGGCACCATTCATCACCCAATTGTGGGAAAAGCAGGAGCTGGAAAAGTGTTGCTTCGCCCAGCCGCGGAAGGAACAGGAGTTATTGCCGGGGGTGCAGTGCGGGCATTGCTTGATGTAGCGGGTGTAACAAATATTTTATCCAAATCAATGGGTTCATCCAACCCTCACAACATGGTGAAGGCAGCCTTTGTCGCACTGGGTCAATTGACAGACCCTCTTGAGGTAGCACAAAGACGTGGTGTGACAGTACAAAAAGTATTCGAAGGGTAATTTACAACTCTAACTGAGCAGATCATGAAATTACATACACTTAAAGCACCAGCTGGCAACAAAAGTCGGAAAAGAGTAGGACGCGGTCAGGGTTCCGGTATGGGTGAGCAATCCGGTCGAGGACATAATGGTTTGAAATCCCGCAGTGGCGGAAAGGTAAATCGTGGGTTTGAGGGAGGGCAAATGCCTCTTCAAAGAAGAGTCCCAAAGTTTGGTTTCAAAAATCCGTTTCGGGTGTCGTATCAATCCCTGAATCTGGATAAACTCGCTCAATATGTCGAGAGTGGAAAACTGGGAACTTCAGTAACTCTGGATGATCTAATGATTGCAGGTCTGCTGAATAAGAATGAGAAAATTAAGTTGCTCGGGCAGGGTGACTGTCCTAAAGGCCTCGAGATTGAGGTTCATGCAGCAAGTGCATCCGCACTCAAAAAGGTGGATGAAGCCGGCGGTACGGTAACCATCGTGTAATTCAAAAAAATATCCAATCATTCCGATGAGTCTAGTAGAAAATTTTCGCAACATCTTTAAAATCGAAGATCTCAGAAACCGGATCCTGTATGTGATTGGTGTACTGATGGTATACCGAATCGGTAGTTATGTAACTATGCCAGGTGTGGATGCCAGTATGCTAACATCACAAGCCGGGGATGCTTCATCACTCATGGGTTTGTTTGACTTGTTTGTGGGAGGTGCGTTTTCACGTGCCGGTGTCTTTGCCCTTGGAATCATGCCATACATTACGGCAGCGATTATCATTCAGTTGATGGGAGCAGCCGTCCCGTACTTCCAGAAACTTCAGCGGGAAGGAGAAGAGGGGCGTCGGAAAATCAACCGTCTCACCCGATATGGAACGGTTGGGATTACAGCCGTTCAGGCTATCGGTTTTGCCATCAATCTTATGGCAACATCACCGAATGCCATTGTTGTGAGTAGCACTGCATTCATTCTCACCTCCATCATTGTTCTTACAGCGGGGACTACATTTGTAATGTGGCTGGGTGAGCGGATCACGGATCGAGGTATTGGGAATGGAATCTCTTTGCTAATTATGATTGGAATCATTGCAGCATTGCCTACGGCCCTAATCAACGAGATCTCTGTGACAAACAACGCAATTATTCTTTTGATTGAGCTGGCAGGTCTTGCACTGGTCATAGCGGCCAGTGTTCTTCTGACACAGGGAACAAGAAAAGTTCCTGTTCAGTATGCGAAGCGAGTTGTAGGTCGGAAAGTTTACGGAGGGACGACACAATACCTCCCTCTACGCATCAATGCAGCGGGGGTGATGCCAATTATCTTTGCGCAGTCTATCATGTTTATTCCCAGCACGATAGGAACCTTTTTTCCGGAGAACTCCACAGTACAGTTTCTGACTGCATGGTCGGCAGATTTTACAGGGGTTACCTACTCTATAATCTTTTTTATCATCTGTGTGTTTTTCACGTTCTTCTATACTGCAATTGCAGTAAATCCCAGAGAAATGGCAGACACTATGAAGCGGCAGGGTGGGTTTATTCCTGGCGTACGTCCCGGAAAGCAAACCGTGGACTTCATCGACAACATATTAACAAAAATCACCCTTCCCGGGTCTATCTTCCTTTCGTTCATTGCGATCTTGCCAGCCATCATTGCAAGAATGGGGGTAACTCCCGGATTTGCTCTCTTCTATGGAGGAACTAGTTTGCTGATCATCGTGGGGGTTGCCCTCGATACTCTTCAGCAAATTGAAAGTCATCTGATGATGAGGCACTATGATGGGTTTATGAAATCCGGTAAGATCAAAGGTCGCCGCCGGGCATGATTCGACTGAAAAGCGAATCGGAAATTGACAAGATGCGGGTTGCTGCAAGGCTGGTTTCCCGTACACTTGGTGAGGTTTCAAAATATATTGAGCCGGGGATTGAAACCGGCAAACTTGACATACTGGCTGAAGAGTTTATCCGTAAGCACAATGCACGACCCGCTTTTAAGGGGTACGGTGACCGGAGTAATCCATTTCCCGCAACGTTGTGCATCTCGGTTAATGACGAAGTTGTACATGGCATTCCGGGAAGCAGGGTTTTGAACGAGGGCGACATTGTCTCCGTCGATTGTGGAATCGAGAAAGATGGATATTTCGGTGATCATGCATATACCTTTATCTGCGGAGATACAACTGATGAGATCAAACATCTTTTAAAGACTTCACTCGAATCACTCTACAAAGGCATTGAGCAGGCCGTTCACGGGAATAAAACCGGAGACATCGGGTTTGCAGTGCAGCATCATTGCGAAAAAGAGCGGTTCGGCGTTGTAAGAGATCTTGTCGGGCACGGCATAGGAAGAGATCTTCATGAAGATCCGGCGGTACCCAATTATGGGAAACAGGGCCGGGGACATCGTCTGCGTTCCGGAATGGGATTAGCAATCGAACCTATGATCACCATGGGGTCTTGGAAAATCAAAACCGATCCGGATGGCTGGACGATTCGTACGTACGATGGAAGCATGGCTGCCCATTTTGAGCATGATGTGATTGTTCGAGAAGGAGAGGCTGAAATTCTCAGTACTTTTGATTATATTGCCGAGCTATCAAAAAATCAAATCCAAACTCAGTATCATGGCTAAACAGGAGCCGATTAAGCAGGACGGAAAAATTTTAGAAGCATTGCCCAATGCACAGTTCCGGGTAGAGCTGGATAATGGGCACGAAATCCTCGGACATGTATCCGGAAAGATGAGAATGTATTACATCAAAATTCTTCCAGGCGACAGAGTACAGGTGGAGATGTCTCCATACGATCTGTCCAAAGGCCGAATCACATACAGATATAAATAACATCAACACAACCAGACAGATGAAAACAAAATCATCCGTAAAGAAAAGAAGCTCTGACGATAAGATTGTTCGTCGCAAGGGCAGAATCTATGTAATCAACAAAAAGAACCCACGTCACAAACAACGGCAGGGATAATTTCATTACACTATGGCTAGAATTGCAGGTATCGATTTACCCAAACAGAAAAGAGGCATCATCGGTCTAACGTACATCTTTGGCATCGGGAAAACGGTTGCGAAAGAGGTGCTCGATAAAGCCGAAATCGACTACGATAAAAAGGTTGCAGACTGGACGGATGATGAAGTGAGCCGTCTTCGTGCGATCATCGATAGTGACTTGAAAGTTGAGGGTGCACTCCGAACAGAAATCAACGGAAATATTCGACGACTTATCGAAATCGGCAGTTATCGGGGGGTACGCCATCGTAAGGGATTGCCGGTTCGTGGACAGCGAACGCAAACCAATGCCCGTACCCGAAAAGGCAAACGCCGAACTGTTGCCGGCAAGAAAATGGCCAAGAAATAACACTGAAATCAACTCATTATGGCAAAAAGACAAAGAAAACAGTCTGGTAAAGCAGCTGCCGCAGCCAAGCGAAAAAAGAAAAAACAGGTTTCCAATCCTGAAGGAATGGCATTCATTAAAGCGACATTCAATAATGTGCTTGTGAGTGTTACTGATGCCGAAGGCAACGTACTTTCATGGTCTTCATCCGGGAAGGAGGGCTTCCGAGGTTCACGGAAAAACACGCCCTATGCCGCTCAGGTAAGCGCTGAAACGGCCGCCAGAGCAGCTCATGAAATGGGATTGCGAAAAGTGGAAGTCTTTGTGAAGGGACCTGGTACTGGACGAGAATCGGCAATCCGTGCTTTGGCAACCAGTGGCCTTGAGGTGATTTCTATCAAAGACCGCACACCAATCCCACACAATGGATGCCGTCCCCCGAAACGTCGAAGAGTATAATTAAATCAATACACAACCATGGCAAGATACAGAGGTCCAAAGCAAAAAATAGCAAGACGTTTCAAAGAACCAATTTTTGGTGCAAGTGAAGCTCTCGAGCGAAAACCCTACGGTCCCGGACAACACGGACGGAACCGTTTCTCCAGAAAGTCTGAATATGGCGTTCAACTGGATGAGAAGCAGAAAGCAAAATACACGTATGGCCTACTCGAGAAGCAGTTTCGAAATCTGTACAAAAAAGCAAACTCCAAAGAGGGTGTAACAGGTGAAGTGTTCATGCAATTGCTAGAGTCCAGACTCGATAATGTGATCTATCGTATGGGATTTGCCAGAACTCGACGACAGGCACGACAATTGGTTAGCCATAAGCACATTGTTGTGAATGGTCAAGTTGTTAATATACCATCCTATCATTTGAAAGACGGAGATATGATCTCCATTCGGCCAAAATCAAGAGGATTGGATGTCATCGATGATTCCATGAAGGGAACATCTGTAAGCAGATACAAGTGGCTGGAAGTCGATAAAAAGACGAAAACAGGAAAATATCTCAATGATCCTCTTTTTGAAGAGATTCCCGAGAATATCAATGTACAGCTGATCATCGAGCTTTATTCAAAATAATCATTCTTTCATTTAAATCTGTCTACTATGAACAGCTATAGTCTTCAAATGCCCGACACCGTAGAAGTTGTTGAAGAATCAGACCGACACGGATCTTTTGTCCTACAACCGCTTGAACGAGGATTTGGTGTTACGATTGGTAACTCATTCCGAAGAGTTTTGTTGTCATCATTGCCAGGACTCGCAATCACCGCTGTCAAAATTCAAGGTGTGGAACATGAGTATTCCAGCATTGACGGAGTGAAAGAGGATGTGTACGAAATCATTCTGAATTTGAAGCAGGTACGGTTCAAACAAGTGGAACAAAGCGGAGGTGTTGTTCATCTCAAAGTGAACAAAACAGGAACATTAACTGCCAAGGCTATCAGCGAAGCCACACCAGATTTTGAGGTTTTGAATCCGGAACAACTTATTGCAACACTCTCAGAAGACATTGATTTGGAGTTGGAGCTTCGAATCGGGCGAGGAAGAGGATATGTTCCTGCTGAGGAGATGGATTTCAACACTGAAGAAGATCTTACACTCATGCCCGTGGATGCAATTTTCACGCCGATCAAGTCTGTAGATTTTGATGTTGAAAATGTCCGGGTTGGACAGAGAACTGACTATGAAAAATTGGTTCTTAACGTCACTACAGATGGCTCCATCAATGCGAAAGAGGCTATGACGATCGCAGGTAAAATTCTTAGAGAACACATCGAAAATTTTATTACTGAAACGATTGAAGAACCATTTGCTCAGGAAGAGGAAGAAGTAGATGCAGAAAAACAAAGAATTGCCGGTTTACTGAAAACCAGTATTGAGGATCTCAACTTGAGTGTGCGTGCTTATAATTGCCTCAAATCAGCCAACATCAACACAATTGGTGAGTTGGTATCACGGGAAGAAGCAGAACTGCTCAAATTCAGAAACTTCGGCAGAAAGTCTCTCACAGAACTTCTTGAAGTGATTGAAGAGAAGAATCTGGAATTTGGGATGGATGTATCAAAATATTTAGATTAACATTTAACAAAGAAAGACGATGCGACATCTGGTCAAAGGTAGAAAATTGGGTCGTACCACGCCCCATCGTAAAGCAACGCTTCAAGCGCTTGCAAATGCACTGATTGAGCACAAGCGAATCAAAACGACACTTCCCAAAGCGAAAGAGTTGCGCAGGTTTATCGAGCCGCTGATCACAAAAGCCAAAACAGATAGCACCCACAATCGCCGGCAAATCTTCTCTGCATTGAATAGCAAAGAGTCGTCCAAAGTTATGTTCGATGAGATTGCGGGAGCAGTGGCAGATCGTCCAGGGGGATATACAAGAATTTTGAAACTTGGGTTTCGCTCTGGAGATGGTACTGAAGAGGCTTACATAGAGCTTGTGGACTTCAGTGATTTTGATCCGGCAGAACGCGGTGGCAAGAAGTCGAAAACAAGACGAAGCAGAGGGGGCAGAAGAAGATCCGGTGGTGCATCAGAAGGTGCTGGAGCCGCTACAGTTGTTTCAGCTGCTGAAGAGAGTACTGCACCAGATGTCGAAGAAGTTATAGCTGTATCTGAAGAATCAGAAGATCTTACTAATGAGGAGACTAGTGCAACAGAGGAAGTCTCTGATGTAACCGAGGATGTTTCAAATGTGGCAGAGGATTCTGCTGACGTGGAGGATACTGCTGACGTTGAGGAAGATGCTACTGACGAAGTTGCCGAGGAATCAGAGGAATCTGAAGAAGAGAGTTCCGATGAGGACGAAGAGAAAAAATCGTAGTTCATTTTATTTTCTCTTTTGTTTGAATCAAAATGTTCTTATTTTTGAAGTCTGCGACTGAAATTTTTCGAGCAGAATTTGTTCTTTGAATTACTGGTATACCATTTACACATAGAGCATAATTTGTGATAAACAAAAAATGTACTATGAAGAGATAAGCAGAACGTTGAGGGTTAGGAGCGAACGAGGAATTGCATCTG
>PZPG01000029.1:15756-25360 GCA_003045995.1 Bacteroidota bacterium | reverse complement strand
CTGCAAAGAAATTATATCCAAGCCTATCAAACCCGGATAAAAAAGCTAACGAAGACCCTGTGACAAGAACCCTGTGACAAGAACCCTATGACAAGAAAGGCATGAACCTGTTCAACCTCCCTGGCCTTGCGTTCTGGGGCTACCTCATCATTCTCATCGGGATCGCATTTGCATCCGCCCGCTTCTCCTCCAAAGGGATGAGCGAATATTTTGTCGGTGGCCGGCGCATGAACCGGTTTGTAGTAGCAGTCTCTACCGTGGTTTCAGGGCGAAGCGCATGGCTCCTTCTGGGCATGACCGGCATGGCGTACACCCGCGGCCTCTCCGCGATCTGGGCCGTGGTCGGCTACATCGCCGTCGAATATGCCCTCATCTTTTTCTACGCCCCACGCCTTCGCCGCTTTACCGAAGCCCGAGATTGCATCACCATCCCCGACTTCTTCGCCGCCCGCTTCCACGATCGCTCCGGCATCCTTCGCGGCCTGCTCGTCCTCATCATCCTTATGTTCATGACCGGCTACGTCTCGGCACAATTTGTCGCCGGCGGGAAAGCCTTCTCGGCCGGATTCGGCAGCACCCTCTCCACCGGCGTTCTCTTCACTGCGTTCTTCGTCTTCAGCTACACCATGATAGGCGGGTTCCTCGCCGTTAGCCTCTCCGACACCTTCCAGGGCATCCTCATGCTGTTCGCCCTTCTTGCCCTCCCACTTCTCGCCATCATAAACCTCGGCGGATTTTCCGAAACCTTCACCGCCCTCGCTTCGATGGATGTTGCCCTCGACCCATTTGCAATCTCCTTTGGCGCCGCCCTCGGCTTTGTAGGCATTGGTCTTGGCTCCCCTGGCAGCCCTCATATCCTCATCCGTTTCATGTCCGTCGACGATCCGCGCCAGCTCCGATACGTCGCCCACGTCGGTACCCTATGGAATGTCCTTATGGCCCTTGGCGCTGTTGCCATCGGTATTCTCGGTAAACTCTACTTCACCGACGTCTCTATGCTTCCCGGTGCCGATACCGAGCAACTATTCCCCGAACTCGCCCGCCAGCTCCTCCATCCCTTTTTGTTCGGCCTCATTCTTGCCGCCATTTTCGCCGCCATCATGAGCACGGCCGACTCTCAATTGCTCGTTGCCGCCTCCGGACTTGTGCGCGATCTCTATGAAAAAATGTTTCAACGGGGTGATGCGATTCCTCAGCGGACCATGGTTCTCTACAGTCGGCTTGCGGTAACCATGCTTGTTGTTCTCTCCACTGCACTCGCTCTGATTGCCGAAGAGCTTGTGTTCTGGCTGGTTCTTTTTGCCTGGGCCGGGATGGGGGCATCCATCGGCCCCACCTCCATTCTCGCACTCTACTGGAAGCGAACCACTCGTGCCGGGGTGATCGCCGGTCTCGTGTCCGGAACCCTTACCGCCATTCTATGGTATCTTACCCCTGCGTTGAAAGGAGTTTTGTACGAACTGATCCCGGCATTTTTGGTTTCCCTGGTGGTCACGGTACTGGTAAGCCTCGCCACCCAGCCACCAGACGATGCCGACGACATGTTTGAGGAGATGCACTGACCCCACACCCGTCCTCGCTCCCTCGATCCTGCCTTTCCCTCAACAAGCCGAACCTGAGCCCACGACCAATGGGTTATCCCATCAACCCGAATCAAAAATGAGTTTTCGACTGGCTTTTGAATGACTTGACGAATGGCTTTCGAATCGTTTTCCGAATCGTTTCCCGAATCGCAATGGATTTTGTATCTTCAAAATGGATTTGCCAGGGTTGATTGGCTTCTCGGAGTGATCGTTGTAGTGATCGTTCAAATAGTGACGTTTTTTGAGGGATCCAACTCAGATTGCCATTCGTGGATTGCATTCCTCAACTCGCGAGTCTGCCCAAAACATCGACATCAAACCGAAAAAACAAAAAGGTGATGATTATGAAAAAAAACATGGGAAGTGCCGACAAAACGGTTCGATTTCTCGTAGCCGCTGTGATTGCGATTCTGTTTTTTACGAATGTAATCTCCGGAACCTTGGGAATTGTGTTACTGGTTCTGGCTGGCGTATTTGTGCTTACGAGTTTTATCAGTTTCTGCCCACTATACGCCCCTTTTAAAATCAATACCTGCAAAACGGAAAAGGTGTAGGAAAACGACAACCTGGATCAATAACCCGAATCAACAACCTGAATTAATAACCTGCATCGTCGGGCATGGACGAAGTTCATCATCGAACAAGTGCCTGCGGAAATGAACGAATGAGAGTACCTATGAAAAACCTGAGAATTTGGACACTACTGCTGACAGCCATCCTGCTTTCCTCCTGTACGACACAAGAGATTGTGATCGAAAAAGAGATCATCAAAACGGGAAAAGAGGGATCGGGGAGCGAGCTGCTTACCACCTTTGAGCCAGTTGAATCCTCCATTCTGGATAATGGCCGGATGTGGACGTTTGAGTACGCACCTAGAGAGTATTTTGAGGAAACCTACAATTTTGAGGCCACCGATGCGTGGTTCGAGCGGGCACGTTTGAGTTCGGTGCGGCTTCCCAACTGCTCAGGTTCGTTTATTTCTCCGGATGGCTTGGTGATGACCAACCATCATTGCGCGCGCGAGATGGTATCGGCGGTATCGCAGGAGGGCGAAGATCTGCTGGTGGATGGGTTTTATGCCGAAACGATGGAGGATGAGCGTCCGATCCCCGACTACTACCTGGACCAGCTGGTGGAGATTCGTGATGTGACGGATGAAATCCTGGATGTGGTGGATGCAGCGCCGGCAGAGGAGCAGGCGGCTGTACGGGAGCAGAAGATTTCCGAGGTACAGCAGGCGCTTACCGCAGAGTTTGAAGCCGATGGTGATAAGTCGGTGCAAGTGGTTTCGTTGTTTAACGGCGGGCGCTACTCGGCATACATTTTCCGACGGTTTACGGATGTGAGAATGGTGATGGCGCCGGAACTTCAGATTGGGTATTACGGGGGTGATGCGGATAATTTCACCTACCCACGCTACAATTTGGATATGAGCTTCTACCGAGTGTATGTGGATGGACAGCCGTACCAGCCGGAGCATTTTTTCCCATTTTCTTCGGAGGGAGTGGAAGAAGGGGATGCGGTGTTCATGATTGGGAACCCAGGCAGTACCACGCGACTGAATACGGTTGCACAGCTTACCTATTACGGACAGTACGCGCTTCCTTACCGTCTCTCTTTTTTCCGCAATCTGATTCGGGCGTTGGATGCGTATACTGCAGCCGATCCGGAAAATCCTATGGCTATGGATCTGCGAAATACGGTTTTTAGTCTGAAAAACACCGAAAAGTTGTATGGTGGACAGGTTCATGCGCATCGCGATCCTTATCTGATGGGACGTAAAGTGGACAACGAGATGAAATTTGTATCGAAACTGAAAGCGTCACCAGATTTGCGTGATACGTATATGCCGGTGCTGGAGAGAATCGAAGCGATCCAGATGGAGAAAGCCAAGTTGGGGCCGTTTGGGGCGCTTACGATCGGTCTGCAACCGAACTCCTTTGCATCTCCGTCGATGTTGCAGCGGGGATACCTGGCAACACAGATGTTGGCGGGTATATTTCCGGCAGAGTTTGAAGAGCAGATCATGGGGCAGTTGCTTGGCATTATGGATGATGATCCGATACTGGAACGGGAACTCCTGAAATCCCATATGCAGTTTTTGACGGATGTTTTGCCGGAGAATGGGGGATATTTTGAGGATGTGAACTGGTTTGGAACAGACGACATGGCTGTCGGCATGTTCCAGGAGATGTCTGCGCTGTCTAGCCAGGAATCGGCTGCTGAATTTTTTGCACAAGACAAGAGTGAGTGGGGAAGCGATCCTGCCGTTCAGTATTTTCAGGAGTTTGGAGAACGGCTGTTTGAGGATTCGGCCCGATTGTCGGAATTGAGTGACGAAGAGGATGAGTTGGTGACTCGGTTGGGTCGGGCCTGGTTTGCAGTGTACGGGACCACGATTCCGCCGGATGCTACCTTCTCTTTGCGGATTCAGGATGGGGTTGTCGCCGGCTATGAGTACAATGGAACCCTGGCACCTGCATACACAACCTTTTATGGCATGTTCGACCGCGCCAATTCCCATCACTCCGATCCGCAATGGGAACTGCCCCAGCGCTGGCTTGACCTGGAGGACGGAACCGGTGGCCTGGATTTGGGAACTCCTGTGAACTTTGTGTCTACCAACGATATTATTGGCGGGATCTCCGGATCCCCGGTGGTGAACATCGACCTTGAAATTGTGGGACTGGCGTTCGACAGTAATAAAGAAGGGATGGGGTCCAGCACGCTTATTTTGGATGATCGCAGTGCCCGGTCGGTGAATGTGGATGTACGCGGGATGATAGAGTCGCTTCGTCATGTGTACAAGGCAGATCGGATTGTTGCAGAAATTGAAGCGGCCGGCCAGGACATGGCGGGCCAAGATGAATGAGCAGGTCGGGATGCGACTAGGCAGGCTGCTTCCGGACAAAATGAGGCTGGGCAACACGAATGAGAGGTTCGGGTGAATGAGCAGTTCGGGTGAAACAAAACCGGCGAATCGCTCACTGCTTCGCCGGTTGAAAACGTTCACAAAGCCGGGTCCCGGAAAGCGGGCTCGCCATCTGCGGAGTGCACTCGGGCTCATGGCAGTGGTCGTTCTTGCGGTTTGGATCTTCGGGACGGAATCACAGGGAGAACACTTTGGCTGGTGGTCGGTTGCGCCTCCGATAGTTGCGATTGTTCTTGCATTTTGGACTCGTGAAGTGGTGAGTTCCCTTTTCGCGGGGATCTTGTTGGGCGGCCTGATTGTCGGCGAAATCAACCTGGTGCAGGCCTACATGATCCCTTCGATTGGATCCGAAAGTTTCGCACTCATTTTGTTGGTGTATTTGTGGGCGCTTGGTGGCCTTATTGGTATCTGGACGCGCACCGGTGGCGCGGAAACTTTTGCACTGTGGGCGGGCCGACGGTTTGTGAAAGGGCCACGATCTGCCAAACTCTTTACTTGGGTGATGGGACTCATTTTCCATCAGGGTGGCACCATTAGTACCATTCTCACCGGGGCAACGGTTCGTCCGGTCTCCGACAAGCATCGCGTTTCCCATGAAGAGTTCTCCTATGTGGTTGATTCAACCGCTTCACCGGCGGCAACGCTCATCCCTTTCAACGTGTGGCCTTTCTATGTGGGTGGACTGGTAATCGGCACGATCCCACTTTTTGAAACGCAGATGGACGGGGTTACATTCTTTTTTGCCTCGATCGGGTACAACTTCTATGCGTTGTTTGCGATTCTCATCACCTTTCTTTTTGCTGTAGAAAAACTACCCTTTATCCCCGGGAAAAAGATGCGCCTTGCGATTCGACGGGCGCGGGAGGAGGGAGCCCTCGATCGTCCCGGGGCGATCCCTATGGCCTCGGAAGAGCTTTCCCGTCAGCGGATCCCCGATGGATACCGTTCCGGACTTATTGACTTCCTGGGTCCGATCGGGACACTGCTTGGGGTTGCGATTTTGCCCTATCTCTATACCTACTACATTCTGGGGAACACCGATAGCCCGACTCTGCTGGTTGCTGAAGCGTTTGTGCTGGCCGTTCTTGCCGGCATTGGGATTGCCGTAGCAAAAGGTATGTCGCTTCGCCATGCGATGGATGGCTTCATCGATGGTTGCAAAGGAGTTACCATCGGGGCTGTGATTCTCGCACTGGCCGTAACCCTGAAAGAGGTGACCGACACTCTTGGAACCGCACCATTCGTAGTCGAGCAGCTCGGCGACATCCTAACCCCCGTGTTTCTTCCCGGCATCTTGATGGGCTTATGTATGCTTATTGCGTTTTCCACCGGCACCTCCTGGGGAACCTTTGCCGTCGTGTTCCCTGTTGCGATGCCACTAGCCTGGGCCGTTCAGCCCGACCCGTTTTTCATCTCACTCTGCTTCTCCTCTGTAGTTGGAGGGGCCGTATTTGGCGATCAGTGCTCCCCCATTTCCGATACTACCATCCTCAGTTCGCTGGCTACCGGTAGCGACCTCATGGATCATGTTACCAGCCAGTTTCCACTCGCTTTGCTAGCCGGAATTCTTTCCGTAATCGCCTACGCACTGGCCGTTCTGCTTTTTGTGTAGTTCGCTTTTCCAGTGAGTTTGCTCTTTCAGTGAGTTTGCTCTTAGCAGTTGTGCTCTTTGCAAGCTTGTTCTTCTTTGCGGGTTTACTCATTTTGAGTGTGTTAGATCCTGCAAGTGATGAGTAAAATGCGTACCTTTATCTGTTGCGCAGATTTTTTCTGGCTTTAAATCATGTATTCAACACGCGTACAATAAGTATACATCACGCATTCAACATTCTATACGCATTTAATTACGACCACACAATTTCTACCCCCATGAAACAAGCTATTTTCATCCCATTTATCGCATTTCTCATCGCCTTCCTGATGAGTACATTTAATTTTAGAGTGATGGCACAGGATATGCCGGAAGCCCCTGCGAAAGAGACCAAAGAAGTGAAGCAGGAAATGGAAGATGCACTCATCGACACCGTGACCGCACTTTCCGAACCGGTTGCATCCACCGATTCCTACGATATGTACGGATCCGTTGTTGAAACCTGGGAAAATGCGACCGGTATCACCGGGCTCGATACCTTTAATGCAGAAGCGGAAGCAGCGGCTCCAGTGCAGCACCTCTTTAAGGGGGAAGTTACGCAGGTTTGTCAGTCAAAAGGCTGTAACTTATGGTTGACGGACGGTGAACAACAAGTACGGATCCGGTTTAAAGACTATGCTTTCTTTGTTCCCACGAATTCTGCCGGAAAAGAAGCTGTTGTGCGCGGGCATTATATGGAGAAAGAGCAGGAAGAGGGAGATCCTGTGATTGAGTTCCTGGCCGATGGTATCGTTCTTTTCAAGTAATACCGCTGCCGATCTCTAGTGTACCGAAAAGGCGGATCACTCATGTACAACCAGCACCCGTCCGGTTTGTCCGCCTTTCAGGATGGTATCAATCTCTTCTTTAAGTTCGTGTAATCCAACTTCGCGGGCTAGGATTTTGTCAAGGTGAGCAGGACGCCAGTCGGTTGCAAGACGTTTCCACAGGTTCTGACGAATTTGCATGTCACAAAGGGCGGAGTCGATGCCCATCAACCCGACCCCGCGAAGTATGAACGGGTAGATATTCGTGTGAAGCTCATGTCCGGTCACATTTCCGCAACATGCAATAACACCCGCCTGAGCAGTTTGCAGAATCATCGCCTCGAGTAATTTTCCGCCCACCGTATCGATCCCGCCTGCCCATCTGCCCGACAAAAGTAAGCGGGACGCATCTACATCCATCACGAACGAGCGATCTCGCACCTCATCTGCGCCGATCGACCGCAAATATTCGCGGGCTTCGGGTTTGCCCGTAACGGCAATCACACGGAACCCAAGACGATGCAAAATTCCAACAGACACCGATCCAACGCCGCCGGTTGCGCCTGTGACCAGGACGGGTAGCGAAGGGTTTTCGGCTTTGTCATGGTTGCCTGGTTGCGAGTTGTCTAGCTGCGAGTTGCCTGGCTTCGACCCCTCTTCCATTCCACTGTGGGGTTTGTCATGGCCCGGGTATATCGGCATCAACCCATTATCTAATAATTTTTTGACGCCATAGGCGGCGGTGAACCCTGCGGTACCGAGAATCATGGCATCGCGCAGGGTTAATTCGGCAGGTAATGGAACTACCCAGTCGCCCGGAACTCGGATCATTCCGCCGAATCCGCCCGACGTATTGGATCCCAGATCGTACCCCGTTACGATGACCTTTTGGCCCTCTTCAAAACGCGTGTCCTCACTGGCCGTTACGATTCCGGCGGCATCAATTCCAGGAGTGTGAGGGTAGGAGCGGGTAACTCCGCGGTTTCCGCTTGCTGACAGAGCATCTTTGTAATTGAGCGATGAATAGTGAACACGGATGGTAACGGCTGGCAGGGAACGGTACGGATCTGGCATGTACAGCGACGAAACGGTTTTTTTCTCGACGGCCAATCGAGTTGTTCCATCCTCCCGCAGATGAGCGACTAATGCTGAAAATGGGGTTTCTGTGGTTTGCCCGGTACCTGTTGTTTCTCCTTCCAATTCTCTCATCAATCCCTCAATAAAAACTTTTTCAGGAAAAACTTCGTGCGCTTGTACGGCGGATACCGAAACGACGGATCCGGAAACAACCCGCGTCGCATCACGGACTGTGGACGTGTGAATGCTTCAAAACTGTAGCGCCCATGATACTGCCCAATCCCGCTCGTCCCCGCCCCGCCGAACGGTAAATTCGGGTTCACGATATGCATGATCGTATCGTTGATGCACGCCCCTCCGTGCGGGACCTCCCGCAAAATCCGCTCCGCAAACGAATCACTCGCTGTAAACACATACAGCGCCAACGGATTCTCCATCGCCTGCAGCTGGTCAATCACCGGCTCGGGATCCGTGAACGTAAGCACCGGAAGAATCGGTCCAAAAATCTCCTCCTTCATCAGTGGATGATCCCAACTCACCCCATCCAGAAGAGTTGGTTCGATATATTTGTCAGCCACATCATACCCACCCCCAAAAATCACGTGAAGATCAGGGTCCGACATCAACCGCACAAGCCGCTCGTGATGCCGCCCGCTAATGATTCGCCCATAATCTTCTGCATTCTGCGGATTTCGCCCAAAAAACTTCCTCACCGCACTCGCCGCCTCTTCCAGAAACGCTGCTTTCACCGACTCGTGCACCAGCAGGAAATCCGGTGCAATGCAGGTTTGGCCACAGTTGATCAGCTTCCCCCACATCACCCGCCGTGCTGCCTTCTTTATATCCGCATCTTTGTGCACAATCGCCGGGCTTTTCCCGCCAAGCTCCAGCGTCACTGGAATCAGGTTCTCCGCCGCCTTCTGCATCACGATCTTCCCAATGTGCGGACTGCCCGTAAAGAAAATCGTATCAAACCGAAGCGAAAGTAAGCCCTCCGCAACCTCCGCTCCTCCCTCCACAACCGCGATAAAATGCTCATCAAACCGCTCTGAAATGAGTTTTTTCACAAGCCGAGAGGTCGCAGGCGCCAGTTCCGAGGGTTTCAGTACCGCACAATTCCCGCCCGAAATTGCTCCCACCAACGGAAGTAAAATGAGATTCAGCGGATAATTCCATGTCCCGATAATGAGTGCGCAACCAAACGGCACCCGCCAGATTTCGCTTTTGGAGGGCTCTGTGAGAAGCGACGAACGGACCTTTTCCGGCTGCATCCATTTATCGAGACGTTTGAGGTGGTAGTCGATCTCATCCAGCACGGGAAACAGTTCGGTGGCAATCACCTCGCTCTCCGACTTCCGAAGATCGGTATGCAACGCCGCCGCAATCTCGGTTTCATTCGACGTCAGCAGCACACGCAATTGTCGCAAATGTTCTTTTCTCCAGGCAAGGGATTGGGTGGCGCCCGTTCGAAAGAAAGCCCGTTGTTTGTCGAGAATTTCCTGCAGAGTACCAGAGCCGGTTTGCGTGTCCATAAAAACTCCAGGGTTATGTTTTTTTCGGGTTGATGGGATTCACACCGCGGCCAGGTGTAGCATCGGGGCTAATCGAAGTACTT
>PZPG01000029.1:6463-15616 GCA_003045995.1 Bacteroidota bacterium | reverse complement strand
CCGGCCACCCAGTCGAACGCAGTCTGCGGCAACAAAACCTTCAAAAGTGGCACCGCCCGCACCATAAAAGGCGCCCGAACGATTGTTTTCCGTTTTTCAATGCTCCAAAGAATCTTCTCTACAATATCTTCTGTTTCGAGAAGAGGTACAAGTTTTGGTGCCTTCACTCCGTCAAACATTCCTGTTTTGATGAAACTGGGCAGTATGGCCGTGATGGTAACCGGAACTCCCAGCTCCTTCATCTCGACCCGAAGCGATTCCGACCAGCCCAAAACCGCCCATTTGCTAGCAGCGTACACACTCAGGCGCGGAACTCCGATGTAGGAAGATGCAGATGCGATATTCACGATGTGACCGGACCTGCGCTGGATCATGGCTGGCAGAAACGCACGCGCCATCAGCATACTCCCGGTCACATTCACACTCATGGTTTTTTCGATCTGCTCTGTGCTAAGCTTGTGAAAAAAATCCCCGGTTGTGATTCCCGCGCAGTTGATCAGGATGTCCGGCACGTCCCCCTGAGGCCTCAAGATCCGGCGAGTGGCCTCCTCAATCTCATCAGCCTCCGATACATCCACCACAAACGTGCGGATTTTCGGTAGGGGCCCGGGTTGATGGGGAGCTGTTTCTCTCTGGTTTGTTTCCTGACCCAGAATGGCTTGCCGACCAATGGCTTGACGACTCTCCTCAAGCGCCTCTTTACTGCGATCCCACAACAACAATTCCCTTGCCCCAAGCTCTGCGCAACGCAATGCCAGTGCCCGTCCGATCCCGCTGCCGGCACCGGTGATCAACACCGACGAACCTCGAATCGCAGCTGAGGATCTCAAAAGTTAGTCCGTCATATTATAGAGTGCAGCAATTCGCTTCTCGAGCGGAGGGTGGGTCATAAACAGAGCTTTCAAACCGCTTCGCTTTCCTCCGGTGATTCCAAAGGCCTGCATCGATTCTGGCAACTGATTTGGCACATTCACTTCGGCCTGCAGCCGCTTTAGTGCATCGATCATCCCTTGCCGGCTTCCCAGACGAGCCCCTGCACGGTCGGCTATGAACTCCCGCTTTCGTGAGTACCAGAACACGATGGTCGACGCTAGAATCGCCAGCACAATTTCCGATGCAATGGTGGCAACAAAGTATCCAATACCAAGTCCGCGCTCATTTCGAAACACCACACGATCGACCGCAAACCCAATCACACGAGCCAGGAACATCACAAAGGTGTTGATCACTCCCTGCATCAATGCTAACGTAATCATATCTCCGTTTGCCACGTGCCCCACTTCGTGGCCCATGACTGCCTCCACTTCACTCCGATCGAACCGCTGCAACATGCCTCGGCTAACGGCCACCAGAGCATTGTTTCGGTTGGCACCGGTCGCAAATGCATTAGACTGCTGTGCTTCAAAAATCCCAACTTCCGGCATCCCGATCCCTGCTTCGGCCGCCTGCTTGCGAACCGTATCCACCAGCCACTGCTCTTCAGAATTCTGGGGCTTGTCGATAATCCGCACCTTCATACTCCATTTTGCAATCTTCTTGGACATCGCCAGGGAGATGAAGGATCCCATCATCCCGACTACAAAACAGAAAATGAGCAGCGCAGTAAGGTCGAGACCCGTGCCGCTTTCATCCAGAATCGAACCCACGCCCAGCAGGGATAGGGTGATGCTGGCAACGATAATAATCGCGAAATTGGTTGCTAAAAAGAGAACGATTCGTTTCATAGTTGGTGGAAAATTAAAATTACGTTGGTTGTAGGTTAATAAAGGCACATAAAGCTTGATAAGTGTTTTTTTGGAAAGTTACGGTTACTTCGCGTCTTCCAGCATGGCCTCACGTACCGCTTTAAACTCATCGCCATCCACCCACTCCATCATTTCGTCGCGGTTGATGACGTCGATTGCGGTTCGGAAGATTAGCTGGGCATCTGCTGCAGCCCCCGATGTATCCCAGTATTCGTTGATTTCATCGGAGACGGCATGGTAATTAGACGCTGTGACCCGGGCGGTTTCCTCTGCAAAGCCCTCCGGTTTGTTCAAATAATCGCTTCCGGCATTCGGGAAGATGGCCGGGATGCCCACGCGAGCGTAGGAGAAATGATCCGACCGGTAGAAGAGCCCTTGCTCCGGTGCCTGATCCGGGATGATGGTACGGCCCGCTGCTTCGGCATGCTTTTGAAACGCTTCGGTGAGCGAATTTCGCCCGTATCCAATCAGCACAAAATCACTGGTTTCGCCGTACGGCTGCATGCTGTCCATATTAAAGTTGGCTGATACTTTTCCGGGGTGTACAGACGGGTTTCGGGACCAGTAAAGGGATCCCAACAATCCCATCTCCTCGGCACCCACGAACATAAACAGGGTGGTTCGGCGCAGTCCCTCTTCAATCTCGGTCATTGCCCCAGCCAGTTCCAGCATCGCTGCCACACCGGATGCATTGTCGATCGCTCCATTATTGATGGAATCGCCTTCGACTGGATAGGTAATGCCCAAATGGTCGTGATGGGAGGAGAAGATCACATACTCATCTTTGAGTGCGCGGTCATTCCCTCCAATTTTGCCAACCACATTCGTGGACGACATATTGCTGTAGGAAGAGGTGAGATCCACATCCAGGGTGATTCCGTTCAGCGGCATCGGGGCAAAGTCCGGGCTATCGGCTGCATCCAAGACCTCTTTGAGTGTGTAGCCGGCCTCTTCAAACAATGCGATACTGCTTCGTTGCGTCAGCCAGCCATTGAACGCCGGTGCTGTTGTCGGATCCACAGATCCTTTCAATGTAAAACGCTCCCGTCCCCAGCTATTGGACACCACCAGCCATGGGTAGCCGGCCGTTGGCGTAGTATGAATAATCAGCGCCCCAAGTGCACCCATTTCTGCGGCTTTCTCAAATTTGTAGCTCCACCGGCCGTAGTACAGGCGGGCATCCCCCTCAAACAACTCATCATCATATGCAGGATCACTGTTCTTAAATACGAGCACTTTGCCGCTCACATCAACCCCTTTGTAATCGTCCCAGTCGTATTCCGGCGCCTGAATTCCATAGCCAACATACACAAGCTCGGCATCCTCCAGTGTCACTCGCTCCTCTTCATTGCTGGGCCAGGCCATAAATTCCGCACTATACTCCAGATCCCCGGCCACACGACCTCCGTTTTTGATCTGCATCGAGGCCTTACTCCCATCCACGCGTTGTCCAAGCAGCGGAAACTCCTGAATGTAACTGCCGTCTGGCATACCCGGCTCTACTCCTTTAGCTTTGAGCTGGGTGATGATATAATCCACGGTCATCTCCTCTCCTGGTGTTGCAGGGGCACGACCTTCCAGCGAATCGCTGGCCAAAATTTCAACGTGGTTTAGAATGGCTTCGGCTGTAATGGTTTCAGCAGCGCGGTCGATGCTATCCTGCGAAGCCGGCACCATCGGACTCTGGCATCCGGTTGCAAAAAGTAGCAAACCAGCTACAATCAATGTTGAAAACAGAGTGGAACAATGAGCAGAAAACTTGTTCGTAAAAGCAGTTACATGAGTGGTACAAAAGTTCATGGGTAATTTCATGAGTTTGTTTTGGTTGATGAAAAAGTTCCCGAGATGCAGAAATCCCATCTGAGAAACGCAGATCGGGTTTAGTTTCTTACATGAATAAATCACATGCTAGTAAAATAGGAAAAAACCGAATTAAAAATTCAGTTCTACGCCGGCTGAAACCCACCGTCGCGGCATCGGTGCCCCCAGGATCTCCTGATACTGTGTATTACCTATATTGTACACTCTTGAAAACATACGCAAGCCAGACCAGCGCCTTCCGCCGATCTTTACACCTGCCTTTAAATTGCTAACCATGTACGATTCCCTCACTTCACTATTCAGCGCCTCCGCAACCTCCTTCTCTCGCATTTGAATGTAGGTTTCGGAGCGCAGCGTAAACCGTTCTACCCATTGATAATCCAGCGTGAGGGACGCCTGATGATCGGGATGATTGGCTATGTACCGGGACACCACATTCTCCTCATTCGTTGTCTTGAGATAGGTATACCCCAGTCGGATCCCAATATTGTGCCTTGTTGTAACCTGCCGTCGGGCAGACAATTCGGTCTCCACACCACGTGTTCGACTTTCGGCAATATTTCGTGTATAAAAGTAGGACTCTCCCGCCACAATCTGCCCCGACCTCGCCGTAGGAATCTCCTCCGCCGGCGTCAACACATAATCGATCAACCGGTCAGAAACCCGGTAAAAATACGTAGCCGAGAACCGTGCACCCGGAATCATAGCAGGCCGCCAATCCACACCTGCATCAAACGTAACCGACGATTCCGGTTCCAGCAATGGATTCCCAAGATTCCGCCCCGGTAGTACCGTCTGCAGATTATTGCCAATGTACCGCTCCGTGAAATCCCCGTTTCTCACCGCCCGCCCAGCCGACGCTCTCACTGTCCAGCCCATTTTTTGGAGAGACCCGCTCAGCTGCGGCAGCAAACTAAGCTCCCCGTTCGGATCCCGCTGCAAACGAAGACTACCCGTGACCCGCCAGTTTGTTTGCACCTGTAGCGTCTCTTTTTGCCGCCCCAATCCGCGCCCTCGGTTCCTGTCTCGATTTTGGCCAACACCTTTTTCTTTTTTTCGGGTTGATGCGGATGCATCAGCGCCCATACCAGCGTTCGAGCCATCGCCAGCATCAGCGCCCGCACCTGCCCCTGCACCAGCGTCGTCATTTCCAATCGACCCAATCCAATAGATTCCACCCGAAGCATCCCGGTGATCGCCACGATCGGTGCTCTCGATCTGCTGATCCAGAACCTGCAAGCCGGATACCATCCGAAAGGGAAGAAGAGAATTCCCAGCCCACTCATGCGATAGATTCAGATAGGTTTGGTGCGTGGTGTGTTCGTTGACCGGCGCGATGGCACTGTTGAAATCGAACCGATCGGTCACCCGTCGGAACCCACCATCCATCCGAAACTGATGATCGTTTGTGCGATACTCCATTGTGGTGATCGCCCATTGGTTTCCGATCTCTTCACGCGACTGATCGTACAAGCTAATGGTGTAGAAATACCGGGCGTTGAAATCCCGCTGGCCGAACCCGGCTCTGGCCGTTGCTGTGAACCGACGGTTGGGGGCAAATGCCGCTGACACGGTGGCGTTGGTGTGATCAAAAAAGGTTCGGAAGGTTTCGCTAGAGGACAGTCCCGCTTCAAATGCTGGATTCGCAAACGTTTGACCATCCGAACGAGCCCATCGCCCGCCTGCACTCATCAACCAGCTACCGGCACGAACCATGAGGGAGCCATCTGAAATCGTTAACCCATGCTCCCCAACCGACTGTGTGATGTGCCCGCTGGCCAGGGTTTTCTGCATCGACGGTGCACTGGAGACCGATCCATCCTCTCCGGGATCCGGCGAGTCGTTGGCACCAGATTTATCCTGTAGGGTCTCCATCGTAGCTTCGCTTTTGCGACCCGATGGTTGCAGGGCAAGACGCTGCAAAAAGGAGTTGGTTTTGATATGAATCACTCCACCCACCGCATTGGCCCCAAACGAGGCAGCTGCAGGCCCGCGAATTAGCTCAATCTGACCGATTTCGGAAAGTGGAACCGGAATATTGGCGTTGAAATGACCGGTGAGCGGATCGCTTAGGGGAACATGATCGAGCATCACAAGCACCTGCGAATAGGTGGACCCGCGCATCCCAATATCTGCTTGAATACCAAATTGCTGGCGGGCATTGATATTCACTCCGGTAAACGTTCGAAGAAGTTCATCCAGCGATGTTGCAGAGGAATTTCGGATCTGCTGCCGGCCAATCACAGAAACATTTCGTCCACTGGACTGCAGCGGAGTAGATAGGTGAGTTGCCGTAACCATGATTCGGTCGAGTTCCAACATTGTGTCTGGTAGGATGGCTGACGTTACAGAATCGGGTGGGGCTGCTACGGATTGCTTATCGGGGAGTGAGGGTTCTGACGCAAACACATTGAAGCTTACAAGAAAGTTGAAAAGCAGAACCATAAAAAGTGATGCAATGGATTTCATCTTCGTATGGCAGTTGTGATCGTTGTGAAAGGTGTGATAATTGTGACAGGTCTAACCAGTTGTGGCAGGTGAGCCTATCTTAGTAGCTCTAGGAATAACTCTACATGCAGCATTTCTTCTGAAAGATTAGTACAGGGTGTATGTGGAGTTGGCGGAATAGAGAAAGTTTAAATGCTGTGTTATAACAAAGTAAAGAAAGTTGATGTCGGGGCGACAGGATTTGAACCTGCGACCTCTCGGCCCCCAGCCGAACGCGCTACCTGGCTACGCCACGCCCCGATCTATCTGTATTTCATCAAAATTGAATCAAAATCGTATCGAAATCTCATCGACAGATAAGAAGATCAAAAACAGACCTTGAAAATAGAAGTTCGGCGGACGAAATTCAATTACGATGCAATATATTTTTATGAACATAGTGTTCAGAATTTTTTCAGGAACCCATTTAGTGTTGGCATTTAGCTACAAAAATGTTGTATGTTGATTTTTTTATATACAGATTAATGGATATACGTTGACGTTATCAATTCAAATCGTTTCTTTGGTAATGAATAAACGTTTTTGCTCGACTCATTGAATAACTACTTCTAACGTTTTTTTTCACTCGAGCTCCAAATTTATCTACACTACGTAATCTCTCAGGTTGGTCTGCCCATGATACCTGTAACAAAACCATTTGTACCGGATTATTTCGATTACCAGCATCTTCTTCAAGGAATTTGGTTTCGAAATTGGTGGACAAACAACGGTCCGGTTCTACAACAGTACCAGCAAGCTCTGCAGGACTATTTGGGAGTGGATAGTGTGCAGATCCTTGGTAACGGAACCCTGGCACTACAGCTTGCCTTTAGGGCACTCGACCTGAAAGGCAAGGTGCTCACTACCCCGTTTTCTTATGTTGCAACCACCTCGAGCCTTGTCTGGGAGGGGCTGGAACCGGTATTTGTGGATATAAATCCCCAGACCTTCAATATAGATCCGGAAAAGATTGAGGAGCGGGTTGATGAACAAACATCTGCGATTTTGGCTACGCACTGTTTTGGCAATACCTGCGATATCGATCGAATCGATGCCATTGCAAAGAAGTATGGCTTGAAAGTGATTTACGATGCATCACACTGTTTTGGAACGCTCTATAAGGGTCGACCTGTCTTCGAGTTTGGAGACATCAGCACCTTGAGCCTTCATGCAACCAAGCCGGTTCATTGTGTGGAAGGAGGTGCCATTTTTGCCCGCGATCCACAGGTGCAAGAGCGAATTTTCTACATGCATAACTTCGGACACGATGGACCGGAATCATATCGTGGGCTGGGGATTAATGCCAAAAATTCCGAACTGCATGCCGCGTTGGGGATGGTAGTGCTGAAACATGCCGATGTCATTCTTGAGAAAAGATCCGAAGTGGCAGCCCACTATCAACAACTGTTGTCCGGTTCGAGACTCTCTTTTCAGGGGATTCAGGAACACTGTAGCCCCAATCATGCGTATGTTCCTGTTGTATTTGAAACCGAGGAAGCTCTGCTCCATGTCAAATCGGCACTAGAAAAACACCAGATCTATCCAAGACGATATTTCTACCCCGGCCTGAACCAGCTTCCATATGTGGCGACTGCGCCCTTTTCTGAACCTACCCCCGTACCAGTTTTGGAACATGTATCGAAGAGAATCATCTGTTTGCCAACATATTTCGAACTGGATGCAAAACAGCGGGAAGAGATTGCAAGAATCATCATTCAAACCCTTGAGGAGAAAGAAATTGTATACAGCGCATGAGTTCCACTGTGCCTCGACTTCCACAACGAGTTCCAGGACTTTCGCGATGAAGCGTCCAGGCTGCTGCAATGAGCGTCCAGGCTGCTGCGATGAGCGTCCAGGCTACCGCGATGAAGGGTAGTTTCAGTGCTGTAGTACCTATAACTCAGATGCGTATCCCATCAACCCGAAAAAATAGATAGTATAAGCAAAACGATGAAACGAAACGATTAAATAAAACTATGATGAAAACAATCGATAAGAATGAGTTTTTGGCCCATCTGCATGAACTGTTGGAGCTGGAGAATAGGCAGACATTGGGATGGGACACTCGACTATTGGAGATTGAGGAGTGGGATTCGCTTGTGGCACTTTCGTTCATGGCTCTTGCAAAGGAGGAGTATGATGTGGAATTGGGCGGAGATGACATTCGAGGGGCGGAAACTGTACAGGATTTTTACGATCTGCTGGTGAATGCATAGGGGGCAAAACATAGGGGGTAAGACACAAATCAAATCATAAAAATGGGAAAATCATGAAAATTACAGCACCTGTATCAGAGATTCAGAGACTGGTTGATGAGGGAGCGTACAGTCAGACAACGTTTCAAAAAGATGTGCTGGAAACGCTGGGATTTTTCGTCCTTCGTGCCGGGATTGGCAAGGAGAATGCCGAACGGTATTTGCATACCTACCGGGAGCTGAGTGCGCAGGGGGTTTTGATGCGTTCGGAGTTTCATAGCACCGAGGTGAAGATTAGCCATGTGGATCATTTTGATGATCTGCCGAAACTTGCTGAGTTGCAAAATGTATGGCCACACCTGTATGGCGGCATCGTGGGAACCAGTTTTAAGCGGATTTTGGCAAAGGCGGCAGACTCTCCGAATCCTGTAATTTTGCATCAGGATATCTGCTATCAGTATGGGGAAACGGAGCAGTATTCGTTTTTCATTGCGCTGACGGAGTGTGGTTTGACGAACGGTGGGTTGAAGTTTTATCCGGGCACCCATAAATTGGGCTATCTTGGGGATGCAGGAACGTTAAACCCGGAGATTTTGCCCGACGGCTTGCCGGTTTGTTCGCCGGTGCTGTATCCAGGTGATGTGGTCATTATGCACTCTTCGACCTGGCATTTTTCCGATGCGTTTGTTTCCGGGAATGAGAGAATTTATATCGAACTGCACGTGTTGGACGGGAACAGCCCGTTTTCTCGGGAAACGATTGCAGGTACTCCTACAAACGGGTGGAAGGTGGATTACGATCCGGTGATGCGGGAAGATGCAAACTTTTTTGTGCGTTCGCGGAGTCAGTCCTTGAAAGAGGCGCGGGCAGAGTTGGCGGAATTGCAAGAACTTCGGGGCTGATGC
>PZPG01000029.1:0-6441 GCA_003045995.1 Bacteroidota bacterium | reverse complement strand
GACGAAAGGGATGCAAGATCCCGTTTCCTCCGGATTTGATGACGGTATTCTTGCCGAAGCGCGGGAGCATCTGCGGCAATTTGTGTTGCGCTCTTCGCAAGAGATGTCTGCAACAGGTCGGATGCTCGATATCGGTGCTCAGGGCAGAACGTACGTTCGAGATAGTTTTCCGGGGTGGGTGATCGAGTCCCTGGATCTGGTGGACGATTACAACCCCGATTATGTAGGCGACATAACTCTTACAAATGAGGCGATTCCCGATCATCATTTTGATGCAGTTTGTTGCCTTGAGGTGCTGGAGCACACGGTCGATCCGTTTGCGGTGATCCATGAGTTGCGCCGTATCCTAAAACCAGGCGGGGTCCTGCTAATTTCTGCACCGCTGAATTTTCGGATTCACGGTCCGTTGCCAGATTGTTGGCGATTTACCGAGTATGGCTGGCGAGTGTTGCTCAAAGATTTTGAGATTCTGGAACTGGATTCGATGGAGAGCCCGGACCGGGCGTTGTTTCCTGTGAAGTATAACATCCGTGCCAGGGTCGACCATGCGAGTAACATCAACCCGAGAACAATCATATTTCGCCGGATTGAATGAGTTGAACGGGGTCTGGAAACAACAATTGAAGGTAAAGCTGAACCCAATGACAAAATCAGACGAAAAAACGAAATATGATGCGTACTGGGATATTTGTGAGAAAGAGTCCCATACCCGGTATCCCTACGTATATGACGAGCCCTGTGTGATTACCCGCAAACGGTTTGCCGATTTTGAGCGTTTGCAAAAGGGGCTTTACAAGGCGTTCCGCTATTTTATGCCTCGATATCAGGAGTATGAGGATATCATCGAATATTCGCCGAAGAGCAAAGCGATTGTATCTCACTTCGACCTGGAGACGATTCGGATTGGCTTTTACCGGCCGGATTTTGTGATTCCGGAAAAGGGGGAAATTAAGATATGCGAGCTTGGGTGCCGCTACTACGAGGCATACTGGGGGCATGGACATTTTGAATACATCATGGAGAAGCGATGCCGGTGCTCTAACGCCAACGGGGGGGATAGGCGCATCATCGATAAGGTGATTGACGGTGCGTATCGATGGTGGACCGGCCTCGATCAGTCCCTTACCGTGTTGCAGGGTCGCGACCGTGAAGGGGACATCCGTTTTTACCGGCCCTACTTTCAGGAGATGGGAACTCGAATGCGTTACATCTATCCGGATACGCTGGCAGATCAGCTGGATCTGCTGCAGGATGGACCTGTTTTGAATGCGTTCTCTCAGATGGAGCTGGAGGAACTGACCTCGGAACAGCTTTCGTACCTTGCACAGGCAGATTGCCTGAACCCGCTTTCCACGGTGATTCTGCTGCACGACAAGCGGTTTTTGGCCGTTTTGTATGACGATGAGTTTCGGGAGGCTGCGCTAGGCAATGAGGAGGCCGACTTTATGGCACCGTTTTTGATCCCAACCTTCACGCGGAAACAGGATCCTGCCATTTGGGAAGATGCATACCGGAACAAAGATGGGTATATCTTAAAACCGCAACTGCTGGGTAAGAGTGAGGGGATTGTACCGGGCCCGTTGGTTACGGAGGCGGAGTGGAAAGCATTTTTCGACTCGGAAGAGATCGAGACCATGGTGCTTCAGCATTTTGTTCAGCAACGAACGTTTAACGCATCCATCGATGGGAAGAGGTTTCAGGATTATGGAACCGGGATTTTGCTCTGCCTGGAAGATGAGTTGCAGGGGCTTGGTCAGTTTCGAATGTCGAGTTGCGAGGTAATCAACTACATTTCTGATGACAGGAAGATGGTACCCTGGATTACGGACGAGCACGAGTCCTACCACGGTAACTATTTTCTTTTGTGATGATTTCCTATGATTTTTCCTCCTGATTTTCTGTATGCAAGGCAGAGCGTAATTGAAAAATAGATGACCAGCAATGACTGCATTTGACCTTCATAACAAACACATTTTGGTAACCGGCGCATCGTCGGGGATTGGCCGAGGTGTGGCACTTCAGTTGGCGTCTGCCGGTGCGCGCCTTACGATTGTGGGACGCAATGAAGAGCGGTTATTCGGGGTGATGGAGATGCTGAATGGGGTAAAGAAGGAGAGGTCAACTGATGCAGGAATTGGGGTTGATGGGGTCAATGGGGCAGAGCATGGGTTCATTGGGGCAGAGCATGGGTCCATTGGGATGGATGGGGATGCAGTGGCGGGCTTAAATGCACAGAAGCACCGAATGATTGTCGGCGATCTTACCGAGGAATCGCACTTGTCGGCTATACTCGAATCGCTGGGGGATAGTGGCGGTAGTGGCGGGCATATTCACGGCATTGTGCACGCGGCGGGGCAGATCAAGCTGGTTCCATTTGCATTTCAGCATGAGGTGGGGATCCGAGAGCTGATGGAGGTGAATTATTTTGCGCCGGTACGATTGGTGCATCGGATCCTGAAGGCAAAGAGGATTCGGAAAAACGGTTCCGTGGTGTTGATTTCATCGATTACCGGATCTCATCGTGGAACGGGTGGTGGGACGATTTACGGAAGTAGTAAAGGGGCGCTTGAGGGGTTGGTGCGATCGCTGGCGGTAGAGCTTGGCCGTTCGAAGATTCGGGTGAATACGATTGCTCCCGGAGTTGTCGAAACCGAGGCGATTGAGAAGATTCGTAAACAAGTGTCGCCGGAGGCTATGGAGAAGGATATGCAACGATATCCACTGGGCCGGTATGGAACTCCAAGTGATGTTGCATATGCGGTGCAGTATCTGCTTTCGGACGCCAGCGCATGGGTCACAGGAACACGTGTGGTTGTGGATGGTGGTTTGAGCGCACAAGCGTAACCTATCAACCCGAACAAAACAGAAGAGTTGTGACAAAAAACGATGGATTCGCTGGGTTTCATGATGGGAATTGAATACATCGAAAGAATCGAAAAAACAGAAAGACATATACATAAACGGTAGCGGCATGGCATACATCGATAAGATTTCGACCTATTTTCCGGCGCAGCGACGCACAAATGCAGAGATTAGCACAAAGTTTCCGGAGTGGCCGGTGGAGAAGATTGCGAACAAAACGGGGATTCATGAGCGGCGGATCAGTGCGGAGGGAGAGCTTTCATCGGATATGGCAATCGCGGTGGGGGAGCGGTTTTTTGAGGAGCACGAGGTTATGCGGGAGGAGATCGATTTTCTGCTGATTTGCAGCCAAAGTCCGGACTATTATTTTCCAAGTACGGCGTGTTTGGTCCAGCATGCACTGGGGCTACGGCGGGAGATTGGTGGGTTTGATTATACGCTGGGATGTAGTGGGTATTTGTACGGGCTGGCGATGGCGAACAGTTTTATCGATTCGGGGCTTGCGAAGAATGTGTTGCTGATAACGAGTGAAACGATTACGAAGTTTATTAATGAGAAGGATAAGGGGAATTTGACGTTGTTTGGGGATGCGGCAACGGCTACGTTTTTGCGGGCGGATGGGGGTGTATGCCGGCCGTCGAATTTTTCGCTTGGCACGGATGGGGGCGGGGCGCAGAATATTATTATGCATCGCGGGGGGATGCGGCAGCCGGGGTTCAAGGAGGGGGTGGTAAATGAAGATCGGTATGGGAATGTGTTCGATAAGAATTATTTGTATATGGATGGGCCGGAGGTTTTCACGTTTACGCTGAATACGGTGCCAGGGATGGTGAAGAGGGTATTGGCAGAGGCCGGTCTTGATAAAGAGGATGTGGATCTTTTTGTGTTTCATCAGGCCAATGGGTATATGCTGGAGCAGTTGAGGAAGTTTATCAGGATTCCGAAGGAGAGGTTTTATTTTTGCCTTAAGAAGAGCGGGAACACGGTGGCATCGACGATTCCGATTGCGTTGAAGCAGGCACATGCGGAGGGGCGGTTGATGAAGGGATCGAAGGTGATGCTCGCGGCATTTGGAACGGGGTATTCGTGGGGTGGGTGTGTGCTTACGTATGAGGGGGGGCTGTGATGAGTGCTGCGAAGAGTGCTGTGGAGAGTGCGGTGGAGAGTGCTGTGGAGAGTGCGGGGATGAGTTCCTCGTTGGACACCTCATTGAAGCGGCTGATTATTATTGGGGCCCGGAATCTGGGCCGTGAGATCTACAGCCTGGCGACACAGTGCACGGAGAATGGGACCGAGTGGGAGATCGCAGGATTTTTGGATGAACGCAAGGACACTCTTGAAGGTGCCGGCTATGATGTGCCGGTTTTGGGTACGGCGGAGGCGTATGAGCCCCGGAAGGAAGATCGATTTGTGTGTGCGATCGGTGATCCGGCGTATAAGAAGAAATATGTAGAGATGATTCGGGCAAAGGGTGGCATTTTTACCAATTTGATTCATCCCACCACGATTATCAACGTGCACGTTCGATTCGGGGTTGGGGTGATTGTGCAACCTTTTTGCCTGATTAGCAATGATGTTCGGATTGATGATTTTGTGACGATTCAGGCGAACACAACGATTGGGCATGATGCACATTGTATGGAGTATTGTCATTTGAGTGCATATACGTTCCTGGGTGGGTTTGTGAAGATGGGACGGGCTACGTTTACGGGAACCCGGGCAACGGTATTGCCGAAGATGAGTGCGGGGGATCACAGCAAAGTTGGGGCCAATAGTTTGGTGGTGCGGGATGTACCTCCGGGGGAGAATGTGTTTGGAAGCCCGGCGGCGAGAATCAAATCGATGGGGTAGGGGATGTATGAGGGGTTTGCCCAAATCTGTATGGATGCAGCGGAAATTCAACACGGTTGTAATTTTTTGTCGATCGGTTCGAAGTATCGTTCGTTTCCGTGGTTGAATAAGACGGCTACCGAGATTTTATCCATGGTTACACACATATAATAGAGTTTTAGGAGATGTGGAGATGAACGAGCAAACAAAACCAAAGGTTAGCGTCATCATTTTGGCCTATAATCACGAAAAGTATATTCGGGAAACACTCGAGGGTGCAGTTCGTCAGCAGACCGACTTTCCGTTTGATGTGTATGTGCATGACGATGCTTCGAGGGATGAAACCCCTAATATTATACGAGAATACCAGGATCGATATCCTCATCTCATAAAGCCGATTTTTCAAAAAGAAAACCAGTTGATGAAAGGAGTGAAGATTTCTCAGAAGTTTGTGTTTCCGCTACTGGACTGTGATTATATCGCATTTTGTGAGGGGGATGATTATTGGTCAGATCCGAAGAAGTTGAGCAGGCAAGTGGCGTTTTTGGAGGAGAATCCGGAGTATGTGTATTGTGCGCATGATGTGGAGATGATCTATGAGGACGGGATGGCGGTGAAGGAGGTGTTTTATAAGAAGCCGCATGAGGGGAGTTTTTCGTTTACGTTTTTGGATCAGTATTTGAGTCATTTTGCGTCTACTCCGACGTTAATGGTTCGAAGTGCGTTGATGATTGGAGCGCCTGATCATGAAAGCGTGGTTTCTGGGGATCTGTACTATAATTTATATTTTTTGTCGAAAGGGAAGGGGTACTATTTGGAAGACAAAATGGTGGTGAAGCGAAGAAATAAAGGGGGAATTACAGGGAATTCGGAGTACAGGAAGAAAGTAGCGAAAGGGACGTATCTGCTTTGGAAGGAGGTTTTAATGTTTGCGCCGAAGGAGTATAGGGCGTTGGTGCGGTTTAAAGTGGCAGAATATCAGCGGCAATTGCTGAAAAATCGTAGCTTGGCACCGGAAATTTCGGGGTGGGAGTTGTTGGTGGGGGCGTTTCGGAACAATCCATGGTGGTTCATTGGGCAGAGCGAAGCGTTTCGCGCGAGGCTGTTACGGAAGGCTCGAAGCATGGGGGGGTAGTGGGAATGGACGGCACCTATTCTCTCGCGTTCAAGGTGCCCACTTTTTCCCAGTAAGGATCTGCTTTCATCACCACGGCTATCAATATTCCATTGTCGTTTTTGATGACATTAGCCTGGGATGATTTTAAGTCTGCGTTAATTTGCTCGGGGCTTAACTTGTACATTCCTCCAGCCGACGCATCAATGACCGAACCAATTAGCCCTTCAAAAACAATATTACCCCATACCTAACCACTAACCTCACGAGTTAATGTTGTCTCATCGGCATGGCAACCATCGAGTTCAATTTTCACCATATATGATTTTGCTCGTTTCAAGTCGAGAATTATTGGAGTGCTCCCATATGCTTGACCAATGAGTGTAACGTTTGCATTACTGGGGTTGCTACTTATGCCAACTTCCTGTGTGGTCCCATGCATTATTGTGCGAGGCGAAAGCATTCCTGAACGATGGTTTCCATAATGTCGGGATCCCAGCCGTTCATCCAGTCGGCGTGCAAAGTGATACCACTTATCGTATTACTGTGATGAGTTGATTCTTGGGTGTTTCCGTCCCTGTATCTGACCTGGTGTATTTCAATTTGCTTGACGTTGCGAATCCCATCAACCCGAA
>PZPG01000085.1 GCA_003045995.1 Bacteroidota bacterium | reverse complement strand
AACCCGTATCAAATGCTGGCCGAAATGGCGGAGAAAGGGGAAATGGCCGAAATGGGGGAGATGGCGGAGATTGGGGAGACGGGGGAGATGGGGGAAATGCATCAGAACGGGGCATCTTCGTTTCGGGGTGATGCGAGGCCCCAGGGCGATTCTCATCAAACCGAAACCCAAAACCGGCTTGGATTGCCTTCCGAAAAGGATCTTGAGCTCGCCTCGCCGGAGTTGCGCGATGCGATTGAACAGGGTGGCGATGCGATGATGGCCTGGGCGCGAATTCAGTTCGATGACGTGAGCGATGAAGACCGCGAGCAGGTGATCCGGTCGTTACTCCGCTACTGCGAACTCGACACCCTTGCTATGGTGATGATTTATCAGCACTGGAACTCGCTGAAGTAGTGTTCGAGGTAGTGTCCGAAGTAGCGCCCACCTCCACCAGCTCAAAACGGATGGTATTGCGCGTCCAAACCTGCCCAAGTCGCCACAAATCCTCGTTCAGTACCTTCGCAATCCGGGCATACCCGCCGACCGCCTGCGCATCCTTCATCAAAATGATCGGCAGCCCGTTGCCAGGAAGTTGAATTGTGCCTGGCAGCACCGCGGAAGATGTCATGGTGCCACTCGCCGAAGAGGTCGTGGTGCCGTCCCCCGAGCACGAAGTTTTGGTGCCATCCCCCGAGCGCAACATTGGGTCTCCCGTTAGACGGATCCCCATGCGATTGCTTTGGCTCGACACCCCAAACTCCTGCCGAAGGAACTGTTTCTGCTGATCTCGGTTGAGCATTTCCCATTCCGGTCCCTTCATTATGCGGATAACTTGATGCGTTTGGAAAGGTTGGTGGGGTTGATTTGTGTCGGGTTGATGGGATGCTTGGTGGGTTGCGCTGGGCTGGTTTGTGTCGGGTTGATGGGACGCATCGTGGGGCTCGTCCCCGTGATTGGATACTCCCCCGGATGGTATGATGGGTCGATTCGCTCTTCCATCACCCCGTGAAAAAAAGTATGGAATGTGATCACCTTTGCGGAGGGGCCTTCCTTTGAAGCCGCCAAAGCCTCCCGAGCCCGCGAGCACACTTGTCGAGTACGATCCCATCACAGGATCCAGATTTAGACACCCGCTCACGGCCATGTAGATTCTGCATCCGGCGGTTGTGGCTGATGTGTTGCGGGATGCAATGAGTGATTGTGTGGGTGATGCATCCTGTGTTTCCGTTGATGAATGCTGAGGTGTTGTTGAGTGCTGAGCTGTTGCCGCGTCCCTTGTCAATGCCACGTCCCTCTCCATTGCCGCGTCCCTTGTCAATGCCACGTCCCTCTCCATTGCCGCGTCCCTCGCCAGTACTGACCCTACCTCGAGAATCGAACCGTCCTGAATTTCAATTGGATTGTTTCTGTCGGCTGGCGCCCCATCCAGACGAATCTCCGCATCTGCTCCGGCAATTCCGATATGTGCGATGGGTGAAGTAGCATTTCCATCAACCCGAAACCGAAACGTTCCGCCGATGAGTGTCATTTCAAGTACCGGCGCATCGGGTGCATTTCCAATCATCGCGTTCGCCTGCCTGTGTGCGTGCTCGTCCATCACTCCGGCCACCGGAACCCCGTATTTTCGGAATCCGAAGCGTCCCGCATCCTGAATGGTGGTGAGGAGGCCGCCTTCGAGGACTTCGATGGATCCGGGTTTTGACGTTGCTGGATATGTTGGCGGAGAAGTTGCTGGCGCAGTTGCCGCAGAAGTTACAGCAGAAGGTGCCACTGAATTCCCCACTGAACTCACGGTTTTATTTTCAGCAATATCACTTTCACTCGCACCCTCACCCTCACCCTCACCCTCACCCTCACCCTCACCCTCACCCTCCACCTTACCCCGCATCTGCCAAAACACCTCCTCCGTGATCTCCACAAACGCAACCTCATCCCCCGGCTCCACACCCGACGGCGGCATTGCCCCCGCATCAAAAAACGACCGCGGTGACCGCCCGATAATCTGCCATCCGCCCGGACTCTCCACCGAATAGATCCCCGTCTGATGCCCCGCAATCCCCACCGCCCCCTCCGGCACGCTCCCCCTCGGCACCCCCCTCCGCGGACACGAAATCGCCTCGTCCAGCCCATCCAGAAACAGAAACCCCGGCATAAACCCCATCATCGCCACCACATATCGCCCCGCCTTGTGCCGCCTCGCCACTTCGTCACGTGCCAGCCCGGTATGCGCCTCCACAGTGTCCCAATCCATACCCAGCGCGTAACAAACCGGAATTTCGATTCGTTTTCGGGTTGATGCAAGAGCATCCGATGCCGTGGAAGTCTTCGGTGTCGTGGAAGTCTGCGGTGCCGTGGAAGTCTGCGGTGCCGTGGAAGTCTGCGGTGTCGTGGAAGTCTGTGGCACGCCCGGAAGGGGAGTCGGTGTTTTCAACGAAGGGTCTAGCGACAGATCCGGCGAAAGAGCCAAGGCGTTCATCAAGCGGTCGAGCAATCGATCCAGCTCGGTCGGAGGCGATGCGATGAAGTCAAGCGTGCGATCAATCTTGGGATCATTCGGCGGTCCTGGTGCCCAAATCGGGTTCGCAAATATGAGCGCAATCGAATCGTACGCCGGAACAATGTCGGTAAGATGGTTCGGGTTGATGTGAGGCGTCAGCGCCTTTGCGAGATCATGAATGAGCGATAGGATTTTGCTTGGGTCGGGGGGATGCGGATGCTCTTTCGCCACGTCGCTATTCTGCTCTGTGCTATTCTGCTCTGCGCTACTCTGCTCTGTGCCACTCTGCTCTGTGCTACTCTGCTCCCTGCCACTCCACTCCGGGCTACTCTGCTCCGGGCGGATCAGCACGGCTCGCTCTCCAAGCAGGGTTGCACACCATTTCATTCGGCTATCATCATTCCTGCGCACTGGCCTCATTCAATTTCATTTTGATGTGATTTGAACATTCCGACTGGTTAAAAACGCGTGGATCTCACGGGCGAGCAATTCGGCTCCCTCGGTATCGCTGTGCAAGCAGAGTGTTTCTGCGGTGATGGGTTTTGTTTCGCCACCATAGGTGTGGACGGTTCCGTGCAAGAACCCCTCCAATTGATTCAGGACATCTTGCCGGTTGTGCAAAACGGCTCCGGCTAGTGCCCGCGATCGCAAACGCAAATCCTGCTCGTATCGACGGTCGGCAAATACCTCGCGCCGAACCGGGATACCGGCTTCGGTTGCCATGTCGCATAACACCGAGTTGGGCGGGGCGTATAAGATGAGTGACGAAGTGCGGTCTGAGGGGCCTTCTCCTTTTGGACCGTGGTTAGCGTCTGGATTGTGGGTACTGTCTGGATTGTGGGCACTGTCTGGATTGTGGGTACTGTCTGGATTGTGGGTACTGTCTGGATTGTGGGTACTGTCTGGATTGTGGGCACTGTCTGGCACGACACTTCCGCCTGGCTTATCGCCATCTTCTAGCCCATCTGGCTCTCCCATCACCCCGAGTTTTAAAAGGGCATTCACAACACCCCGCGCAGTTTCTTCGTCCACCGCTGCATGGTTGTACAGCGCTCCGTGTGGTTTTACGTGATGAAGCCGCCCGCCCAGCGCTTCGGTCATGGTTTTGAGTGCGCCCACCTGATACAGCACAATCGCCTCGATTTCGGAAGCGGAAAGGTGCATCACACGGCGGCCAAATCCCTGTAGATCGGGGTAGGAGGGATGCGCTCCGATCGCTACGCCATGCTCCATCGCCAGCCGGATGGTGTGCATGATGGTGGACGGATCACCCGAGTGAAACCCGCATGCGATGTTGCAGCTGCTCAGGTACGGCATGATCGCTTTGTCGCGCGTGCCGTCGTAGAGGCCGTATGACTCGCCCAGATCACAGTTGAGGTCGATTTTTTGAATCATGGGTTAGGTTTGGTGTGATGTTGTTTTCATTATTCACGGGGCAATGTCGCGGGTTGATGAGAAGCCGCCCGCACCCAGTCGAAATCACGGCTCACAGAAACACTCCGCGCAGGATTCGGAAACTAATCAGAATTGTCACGAGAATCACGGCGAGGCCGGCCACATTTCCGCGAAGGGAGTTCCGGTATTCGCCCATTAGCGTGGGCTGGTTCATGATATACAGCAGGAAGGCCGCAATCACCGGAAGCGTGATGCCATTGGCCACTTGTGCGAACTCAATGAGGCGGACAGGGTTGTAACTCAGCGACGAAAACAGGATGCCGGCGCCCAGAACGGTCATCCAAACAGCGCGAAAGCGGGGGTTCTCGAACGAGGAGGTTTGGGTTGTGCTTTGCGCCGCTACTTCCACTGCATTCTCCACCGCACCCTCCACTACACCCTCCGACCCATTCATTTCCGCCTTCTTCTCCTTTTCCTCCCATCCCAGCAATCCTCGCGCCGCGTACGCAGCAGCCAAAGGAGCGGTCACGGCCGATGTGATGCCGGCTGCAAACAGGCCAATTCCCATAAAGCTTTTCGCCCATCCGCCGAGCAGAGGTTCCAGTTGACGCGCCATATCAGAAGCATTTTGCACGGGTTGATGGGTGAGCGTCTCTGCTGTGGCGCTTGTGATCACAATTGCGATCGATATGAGCCCGCCCATCAGGATGCCGGCAGCGTTCTCCTTGCGCATATCGCTAAGCTGGATAGGATCGGTGTACCGCCCCTGAACCATCGATGCGTGCAGAAAAAGATTGTACGGGACAACAGTTGTGCCAATCAATGCAATCACGGTGAGAAACTCGGCCGACGTTGCGCGAGGAATGAGAAGGCCCTTCATAACGGCGCTAAGATCGGGACCAATCATTACGGCTGTCGTCACGAATACAAGACTCATCACGCCAACGAGCGCTGTCATCACGAATAAAATCCGCTGAAAACTGCCATGGTATAGAAGCAGAAAGGCGATCAGCCCGATGAGCAAAGCCGGAATTCGTACTGTGAGGTCTGCCGTCCCAGTCACCTCTGCCGATCCCACCCCAGACTCCCCAACCGTCCAATTCCACGATCCAAAAACCTCTTCCCAGCCAAGCACTGCGCCTGATATATTTCCGCCCTCGTACGCCACATTCCCAACCACAATCGCACTCAGCACCAGCAAAATACCCGCCACTCGCGTAACTGGATTCGTAAGCTGCCCCCGAATCGCCTCTCCGAACCCCCGCCGCGAAACAATCCCAAGCCGGCCCGTCATCTCTTGCAGAATCAACGTTGCAATCACAGAAAATAGCAGCGCCCACAGAAGCATATACCCCGATCGTACCCCGGCAAGCGTACAAACGGTCACAGTTCCCGGCCCGATAAACGCAGCGGTTACCAATGTTCCAGGACCTATCCATTTTTTTAGAGGATTTTTCATGTTCGGGTTGATGGGATGGATTGATGGGATGGATTGATGGGTTGGGTTGATGGGATGGATTGATGGGATGGATTGATGACTCTGAGTTGATAATATTCGTTGATGTGAAATGCATGGTCACACTGACTGTCAGCGCTACTGAAACGTACAAAATCCCCGGAAGGATTGGAACCATTTGCGAATTGCCAATTTTTCGATTTTTTGGCAGCAATTTGATTTCAAATCTGTGCCAATACGATGGATAGTTGGTTCAAATCAAATTTGCTGTCGAGGTGCTGGCAACTGGATTTTGGAATCATGATCTCTGGGAATACTGTGTTTTTGGGCAAAATGAGGTGTTTATGGTCAAAAAACGGCGATTTGACGTGGTTTGTGATGATTTTTGTGACCCATTACCCTCTCACTATATGTCTCCCAGGGGGGTGCTTAAAAAATGGGTATGTTGTTTTTCGCCTATCCAATAATGAGATACTCATTTTTCAGGCACGACCCAAAAACACTTATATATGGCGAGGCGGGAAGATGGCGAGGTGAAGACGCCGTTTGGTAAAGAGAGGATGTGGCAAACGATTCTAAGCAAGCAAAAAAGGCCGGCTGAAATGTTTTCAACCGGCCTTTGGTATGGTGTAGTTCTGTATGAGTTACTTCACGAGCATCATCTGCCGCGTTTGCGTGAAGGTGCCGGCCGTGAGGCGGTAGAGGTACACGCCGCTCGACAGCTTAGAAGCATCGAAGCTTACTTCGTAGGTGCCGGCGGACTGACTAGCGTTCACCAACGTGGCAATGCGCTGGCCGGTGATGTTGTAGACCTCAAGTTGCACATCGGAGGCTTCCGGCAATGCGTAGCGAATGCTTGTGCTCGGGTTGAATGGGTTCGGGTAGTTCGGGCTCAGGTCGAACGCTTGCGGGAGTTCGCCTGCTGCGCCGTCGATTCCGTTGCCGTCATTGCCATCCGTTCCATCACCATCGACAGGGCCGTTAGTTAGCTCGAAAGGTAGATTCTGGCCGTTGCTGTCAACCAGTTGTGCTTCGCGGATGGCCAGCAGGGGGTGCTCGTTGCTCTCGACAAGAATCGTGAGCGCTACACCGGAGGTTTGCAATGGCTGGGAGTTGAAACCCAGCGTTGCCGCGTCGATCTCCGTGATGCCATCGATGGTGCGGGTTGCCGCAAAGCCGTTCTCGCCGGCAAACAGGTCTCCGCGCTCGACACCCAGAATCGTGACGCCTTCGGAGAGGCCATTGCTGCCATCAAGGCCGTCCATGCCCTCGAGCCGAACCTGCATCGCAGAGACAGCAGAAACGGTTCCGCCCAGCATCACCGGCACTTCAAACACGCCATTTCCGGCAGATCGTGCTTCACCCAGCCACAAGGCCAGTGGTGCTTCGACCTCAGACAAAGGAACAACACGATCCAAGGACAACGTGTACCCCGTCGCAAACGAAATTAGATCGCGGAAGCTGATCTCCCCATCCGACTCCGGCAGGTTGTAGTAGTTGGTCACCGTCGTGCTTCCAATGTCGTACTTCAACCGGTAGGCCGCCGAGTCGGTCGTCGTAAAATACGCCGAGGCAAAACCGGTCAAGTCCGCAAAGTCGACCTTCCCATCCGGCACGCCGCTCGCACCCGCCGAGCTCGTGTCGCCCGCGTAAAATTCCACCGCACCAGAATCCGCCGACGAAATCGTCAAGTTCCCCGTCAAATCCCCATTCGGCAACGTCTTAACCAGATCGTAGTCCGAAAGATCCAGCGTAACATTCGACGCCCCACCTTTTTTCAGCAGG
>PZPG01000084.1:4860-7141 GCA_003045995.1 Bacteroidota bacterium | reverse complement strand
CCCTCCAAGCTATCCGAGGCAAAGCTCATCGTATAATCCGTTCCTGCATCATCAATAATGAGGTCATCAAACGTCGCCACACCCTCGGTCGCCACACTCGTCAATGTCCCCGATGCAAACGTATACCCCCCGTCTCCAGGCGACACCGTTACCGAGTTCACCGCGTCCGTCACATGGTTTCCAAATCGATCCAAAATTTTCACGGAAACCTCGCTCATGGTTTCCTTTACGTTTTTGTTTTCGGGTTGATTGTCAACCTCCAGGGCGTGAGGTGTCCCTGCAACAAACGCAACCGAAACCGTCCCAAGGAACACACCATTTGCATCCGTACCAGCATACACCGAAACCTTCGACGTATCGGCAACCTGCGATCTCAACTCCACCGAAATCACTCCAACTGAATCCGTCTGCCCGGAAATAGCCGACAACACACCGCCACCGGAATCGACCTCAAAAAACACATCCTCTACCGGCATGAAATTCGCATTTTCATCCCGCATAGTGAGCGTTAACGTACTTAAGTCAACCCCATCCGCCACCACATCTGCCACAGGATCTGCCACATAATCACTCTCATCGATATTTGGATCCCCCAAAATGATAATCGTAATTGGCTCATCCGGCAGTCCGCTCAAGTAGGCAAAATCTCCTGAATCACCCCCATCCAAACTCACCATCGGGTTGGTATTCCCGATCAGATCCCCGCCAACCATCTCCGCAATCAAATCCACATCCGTAACACCCGACTGAAGCGCCGTAAAGAAGATCCTCATAAACGTCCCCGGTGCAGAAGCAGTCGGTGTTTCACCATCCCCAAGTGTCACAAAATCGACCTGAACCATCCCGCCGTCACCCGATGTATATAAAAAGGAGTCCATCACCCCGTCTAACACATTCTGACTCGGCCAAATCGTAGATGGCGCCTGTGACACATCCACATTCCCACTACTCCCGGCAGTCCCAGCCCCAAAACTCACACCCTCGTACCGCACAATCGACGGATCAAACGTAAACGTCACCGACCCCCCGGTCAAGCTATCCTCCGTCCCGTTCAGCAACAAATCCACATAAAAATAATCATCCACGTACTGACGCTGCAAAGTATCCGGAAAACTGAAATTCAGATCCGTACTCTGGCCATTTTGCAACTGCTGCCCACTCAACTGCTGCCCACTCACCTGCTGCCCACTCACCTGCTGAGCAACAGACGACGTACTATTAGAAATCCATACAAACATTATAAGCAAGACCAACAATATCTTACTCATCGACACCACTCCATTCCCATATCGCACGTATTTACGCGACAGACTGTATAAATCCTGATATATTGCAGATTGCTGAATCATTATCTTCGTGACTTCCAAACCATTAAACTTCAAAATTCACGGTGAATTAACTTCAATTGCATCACTTTAATAGCGTCATTTTGCGAACCTGAACAGCATTCGACCCGTTATCGCTCGTAAGTTTCAGGCGATAGAAATACAAGCCACTCGCCAGATCCTTCCCATCAAACTGCACCTCATGATACCCAGCTGAGCGTCGCTCCGACATCACCTCGAGAACCTCCCTGCCATCGACGCTATAAATTGTCAAATCCACAACGCCCCCGGTATCCAAATCAAACGAAAACACCGTAGACGGATTAAACGGATTCGGAAAATTCTGGTACAATACAATCGACTCCGGAGTAACAGGTTGATCTTCATCCTCCAGCTGTTCAATCGTCAGCGTAAAACGATCCGAAAACAGATCTGCCTGCATCACGGGAGAATTCGTACTGTGCATAGAAATAGTGCTGCGCATTGGGGAATTTTCTGTTTTGGTTCGGGTTGATGCGGATACAACCTCGGCTCCGTCTACATCAAACCGTACAACACCATCCTCCCGCAGATCATACTCCATTCCTGTTACTTCATCCCGCAGACTCACCCTCCATGTCTCCGGCAGACCCTCCAGTGGATTGAACCGAATTTCCGCTTCCACCACCTCTTCTGTACTTTCCAGTGGCTGCCCTTCCAAATATCCTCCAGCCACAACGGGTATTTGAGTAGTCCATCCATCCGCTCTGTCCAGGCTGTTCAGCATGACGGCCTGCCCGTCCACCCGTGAAAAGAGATACAGAAATGAACTTCCAAGTGGGGAAAAGTAGCGTGCATCCATTCCGGAAAAACCATCCTCATACGACTCATCAAAACGAAACCCTGTATGCGCCTCCATTCCGAATGCCGAAAGCGTGAGCGTAAACGCTGGTTGTGTCACATTATCTGACGAAGAA
>PZPG01000084.1:0-4830 GCA_003045995.1 Bacteroidota bacterium | reverse complement strand
CCAGAAATACTCGCATCGCCAGAAATACCAGTAACATCCACAAGATCCGTCCCACCCGCAACACCCGCAGCGCCTGTCCTACCCACCACACCAACCACACCCGCAACGCCTGTCCTACCCGCGACACCCGCAGCACTCGTCCCATCCGCAGCACCCGCATCCCCATCCAAAAGCGTCCGCCCCGACAACGCCGTCACAAATGCCTCCTCCTTCACCTTCAACGATGGCGTCTCCGAATTTGCAATCACCCAAAACGCATCAAACGGATCGATCACCGCCGTACTCAGGATCCCTGGCATCGATTTCTGCCCGCCTCCCGACTCAATCGCCTGAAACTGCTGCGTCGCGGGATTCAATAGATACGCAAACGACTCCACACCCGATGCCTCCCACTTTCCACTCCCCTCCGATAAGTCCCACGAAAGCGCTGTGCCATACGGATTCCCCAGTAAATTGTACCCATCGGTCTCGTTCGTCACCGAAAACGTAAAATCATTTTCCGAATCCGTGGCATGAAGCATCCCGGTCATCGAGAGAGGCGAGTCATAGTCCACAGGGTTTTCTGTATCCAGCCCGCCGTCCGCATACAGAAACTCATACAGGTATACCATAAATCCTTGTCCCGGGTTGATGGAATTGCTCCCCGGCGCCAGGTAACGATCCAGCTGACTACCAGCTTGCGTTTCATCATACACCAGCACATTCGAGCTGCCCGTTCCACTATCTGCGCCCGGAAACCCTTGCGTCCACAGACCATCTAGCAACCCTCCTGTTCCAGAATAGTTCCCCTGCACCGGTGAACTCAGCGCCACCCACAAACCTTGCGTATTGTCTCCGGGCAAATTGTCAAAATCCGGTTTACTAAGCTTCTTTTGCATCGTAACCGGGGCATCAAACGTTCCAGTTCCAGCCACAGCGAACGTTGCACCGTTACCAATCACTAGAGATGCACCATCATCCACCGTAAGCGATGCCCCATCCTCAATCACCAAATGCTGATTTTCACCCATGGTCAGCGTTCCCCCTTCGTATACCCGAAGCGACGCCCCACTCTTCACCGAGGTTGTTACGGATGTGTAATCCGAAGCCCCCGTTCCGGATGAAGGCAGGGAAACAGACTGCATTACATACTGTTTATCCGTGATGTCCACCGAAATCGTACCGGTATGAGTCCCGTCTCCTATCACCCCGAAACTATCTCGAAGGGTATTATACGCGGTAGTTCCTGCTCCATCCGTGAGCTCTGTTTGCGCCGGTCCAATGGTAACAGTCGAGTTAATTGCATTCACTTGTAGGATCTGTGTAATCACAGAGGGCTGTAGCTCAAGGTCTAATTTCGGGTTGATGTTAGAAGACCCCTGATAATTGTCCCAGTAGAAGAGTGGCGAGGTTCCGTTGGCGACGGCATTCATGGTGATGCGACCGGAATTGCCTGGTGCCGTTGCCAGATTTCCGCTGCCAAATGTAGAAATATCTCTCGTAATGTAATTTTCCTCGGTAGCTGCGTTAAAACCTTGAGGGTTATTGCCTACCCAGATTCCCGGAAAAACATTCCTGTTAAACGAAACATAGTCCACAAGAGATCCATCAAAAAGCACCGTTAAGGAAGCACCACGTATGCTTCCCTGATCTCCTCCCAGATAGGTATCTACAATAAAACTCTGCCCAACTGTAGGATTGGTTCCTGGCGTCACAAAAGAGAATACGAGATGATCGTAGTCATTCGTCATACGGGTATTCATTTGAATCGTTTCGTAGGATGAAATATTTCTGTGGGATGGACTCAATGTATTCACATTTTGCGCATACAAATCCTCCGTGATTGATGAGTTGGAAAACGTGATTCCCCAAAGCATCAAGACGAGAGCGAATGTCAGTATGCTGTAGGGTAACTGCATTCGTATATTCCGAGTCTGTTTTAATTGAACGTTCATTATGACTACCAATAATTTATCGAATTGCCCGCACTTTTCGAGTTTCATTTTGTACGATAAAAAGAATTTTTATTCCTAATTCTTGAAAAAGTTGCCGTTTTTTTGCCTTTTTTTGGAAAATTCGAAAAATCACCAAAAAACCTGTGCGTGATTCTTGCTTTTTTTTGAAGAATTTTTTTGAGCTCAATTTTCAGTAGTTTTCAAGGTGAGTGATTCGGAGCTGTCGGAGATTTCAGACACCGAGCTGATTACTCAACGACAAACTTGAATATACGTCTTTGCCAAACTGTAAAAATCTTGAAATAAATCCATGAAATATACGGACCCCACAAGCAAATCAACCTATCGTTTCCATTCCTCCCTTCCATACGCACTTTTGTTGATACTACTTTTCGTAGTGATACCGATGCACAACACGTTGCAATCGCAAAACACACTCTCAAGAGATGCTTTTTTGGACGATGCAAGGGAGATTCTAAAAACTGTTCCGTTATTTGACGGACACAATGACACTCCGTGGCAGTATGGCAATCGTGCCGATTACGATTTTGCCCTGCTCGACTTCGCAGACATGAGTGATCTGGAAAATCCACTGCACACCGATATCAAACGAATGCGCGAAGGGATGGTCGGTGCCCAATGGTGGTCGATCTATACATCTCCGTCCACACCGGAGTCAGAGTCAGTTGCACATGCAATCAAACTGATCGACTTTGTGCATAGAATGGCGGAATACTACCCTGAAACCTTTGAAGTTGCATATACAACATATGATGTAGAACGAATATTTAAGGATGGAAAAATTGCTTCCCTGATGGGACTCGAGGGAGGTCACGCAATCGCCAATTCACCTGCCATCCTCCGTATGTTTTACGAACTTGGGATTCGCTACATGACCCTTACACATGGAAGAACGCTCGACTGGGCCGATTCTGCCACCGATGAACCGAAGCACGGCGGACTAACAGAACTCGGTGAGCAGATTGTTCGCGAGATGAATCGGATTGGTATGCTGGCAGATCTATCCCACGTTACACCAGACGTGATGCGACAGGTCGCCTCTATCTCTGAAGCTCCTATGTTCTTTTCGCACTCCTCAGCCCGCGGTTTGTGTGATCACCCCCGAAATGTCCCCGACGATGTTCTCGATTTGGTAGGGGATTCAAATGGCATCGTTATGGTAACATTTGTCGAAACATTTATCTCGGAAGAGCGCCGCCAGTTCTACGCAGAGCGTGCGTCCTATCAACGAAAAGTGGAGTACCTGCACCCGGGACAGCCCGATAAGGTTTCGGAATTTATGTCCCAGTGGGATGAAGCAAATGAACCCCCAAAATCCACCCTGGAACAAGTGGCCGATCATATCGATTATATTCGTGACCGCATCGGTGTGGATCATATTGGTATCGGTAGCGATTATGATGGAATTCCAACCCTTCCAACCGGACTTGAAGATGTATCCACACTGCCCCACCTGTTTGCCGAACTTCTTGCGAGAGGGTATTCCGACGAGGATCTCCGAAAAATAGCCGGAGAAAACATGATTAGGGTGATGAGAGACACAGAAGCCGTTTCAGCATCAATCCAAGCTGCACGCTAATCGATCGATCCACCTATTGTTCTACTACACAAGCCCAACGTGTCAATCAACGTGTCAACGAAGGAATCGAACAATACATCGAACAATACATCGAACAACTCAACCATCAAATCATCCATCAATATTGTACATACAAATTATATGACCCTCCACAACATGCTACCTCGAATTACTCACCATGGATTCATATTCATCGCACTGCTTGCGGCTATTTTCCTGTCCAGCTGTTCCAATGAACCAGATGCATCCTCATCAACCCGAAACCAAAACCAAGCCGATCCTCCGTCACAATATTTTGTACATACAAATAAGGAGTCTCTAAAGATCGTGTTTCTGGGAGATGCAGAACCCAAACCGAACCCTGAATTTCCAAACATGGCAGAGGCCGTTCGTCAAATCAATGAAATGCACGATGAAGACCCATTCGATTTGGCGATTGGTGTTGGGGATATTGCCCACAAAGGAACGGTTGTACAGTACGAACAGGCGACCGCGGTTTTAGAGACGTTGGTACCGGAATTCTATCCGATCATGGGGAACGAGGAGCGGGAAAGCACGGTCGAACGATATTTGCAGTACATATCCCAATGGAACAGTCCTGTAACCAGTCTTCGGTACACCGTTGAATTCGATCCGATGGCATTTCTTTTCGCATCGCCGGACGAAGGGAGGGATTTTTATGATCAAACCGCGCAATGGATTGCGAATGAAATCCAACGCCTGGCGCCGAAACCCGTGGCACTCGTAGTACATGCAGCACAGACAGGGGCGTATCCGGAACATCCGGAAAAGGGCGTCACGAATTCGCTGTTCAAGGAAATCGTTCTCACACAGCCCAATCTTTCAATGATCATCTCCGGGGATCTGCACATGGATATGGATCGAACAAATCACTCGAAAATGCTCGACGGCATTCATTACCTGCACATTCCAGCACTGGAACGAACGAAAATCCCGGATGAAACGAATCATAGACCCATGTTTCGTGTAATGCGGGTTGATGAGAATGGCTCTGTGACAATGGAAACTTACGCACTTGACAACCCCGGCAAAGCCCTGCAAGAGCATGATTACACGTTCGAGTTACAGACCGAGTAGAGTCTGGTTGAACTCTTATTGAGGTTTGGTTAGAACCCGGCTTACCATCTTAGGGAGGTACGATTTTCAAGACTGCTTGTCATCCCGAGCCATTAGATACACAGAAAGGGAATTTAAAGAAGGATTCCACAGAGGGAATCCAGAGAGGGAAAAGTGGGCCCGGCAGGACTTGAACCTGCGACCAATCGATTATGAGTC
>PZPG01000028.1 GCA_003045995.1 Bacteroidota bacterium | reverse complement strand
AAAAGGAGCAATGCAATGAGCCAAGACAAATAGCGGAATCGAGGGGATGTTTTCATAGTAGGGGTAGTTTTATGGTTTGGTTGGATATGTTATGTAAGTTCACGTACCTGTTACTGCTTTCTATTACTAGTTTCTGTTACTGGTTCACTGGGTCAGCACTCCTCTACTTCACGCAACCTCCACACACCGAATTTATATATGTGAAGCAACGAATGCGTTTACTTCTCTTATAAATGTAGAGTAAAGAGAACGATTTTTCAATGATCACAGAGCTGAAACGCAAAAAAAAACCTATTCTGGGACGAAATGCGCAAAAAGCGTGACGAATGGGATGCTAGTTATCCCAAAAATAGGGTTCGAGTTCGTCCATGAGATAGGATGGATACACACGTTTGAGCCTGGTAGGGTAATCGATCCCAGTTCTGTACATGCGACCTTTGAGATCATTTCCTTCATAGCGATACGAAAAGGGGACATGAGAAGCAGAGCGAACCATCAAACCGGAAACACGAGCACCTTTTCGGGGAAAGAGCGGAATTGATACATGAAATCCGTAGTTGGTTCCTCGCCGGGTTTGCAAGACAAACATCCCAATGATGGTTTCTCCAAAATATCTCTGCACATCCACTTTATAGCCCGAATCGTAGTAGAGGAATTGTCCGTACTCGATGTTCAGATCCAGATGGTACTTTTTCCAGCGGTACTCCGCAGCGACCGTGGACACCACATAGGGCTGATCTTCGACAAATAGATCATCTACCGCTCCCATCGCTGAGGAGAACCGCGTGTAGCCCCCCTGATAGGTGAAGGAAAATCGCTCGTCCCAGAGATACTGCGTGAACTGGATGTGTGCTCCCGCTCGGTTTCGAGAGAAAAACCCAGCGCTAACTCCACCGTAGAGCCCCGGCTGAACCTGAAATTGGCGGGTCAGGGAAAGGTGTGAAAGACGCACCGTCCGGTTTTGATCGAGATCGTTGTATACAGGAAGGCCGATGCCGCCCCGAAACCGAACTCCAAAGGGTAACAATGCAGTGAGTTCCGGAGTAATTTCCAGGCGCAAACGAAGTGGATTGTTGTAATTTCCAAGCTGATACAATGGAGTAAGGCCCAACAAAAGATGTCGCTGCACGAACCATGAATTTTCTTTTGTAAGACCTTCAAGGTTTTTTACGCCTCTTTCAGACATCTCAACATCCATGATTGGCCTACTTTTTGCCTGAGGGATCTCGATCTTGATTTTTTCCACCCAATCAGAGTAGTTCTCCGGAATTTGAAATAATTCTTGAAGCTCGTTTGCTGACGTTACGATCTGAATCAAAGGAAGGTTGGACCTGACTAACTGAATTGTAATAGATTCTTTGAACAGATTATCTTCATGAATGATACTCAGAATTGAAAATATTGCTTTCGCGTCCGATCGATAAATTTGATTTTCCAGTGATACAACCAAATTATAGTTTTGATAAGAAACAGAAACATTCTCGAATCCATCTCTTTGAAGGACTAGTGCTAGTGATTCTGCACTGATGGCTTGCGAGGATAAAGCTCTTGGCATCAGTAGCAGGCAGAGCCAAAGCATGAAACATTGTACAGATCGTATGAAAGTATAGAATGAGTCCAAAGCCTGCCCTTTCTGGATTTAGATGGGATATTGGATACTCATACCACCTGAAACATATTTCATACCCATCAAGCCTGTCATTACCTGAACGCGTCGAAAATGTAGTTTTACAGCAGCATTCAGGCGATGTGAATCATATTCAGCGATAAAAGAGAAAGGAGCATCCTTCTGTGTTTTGAACTCCAACCCTGCAAATATCCCGCTCATGGTGTTGGATTGATCGTTTTCTAGGTCATAAGCATATCCAATGCTAAGATCTGTAAAGACCATTTTCATTTCCAGGGATTTGGACGCTACCACATAATTGGCTCCAAAATGGTTGTTAACAGTTGTGCCAAAGGTTCCGCCAAAATCCTGGAATCCGATGAGGAGCCCCGGGGTATGACGCCCTTCACGAAAAATTAGAATTCTAGCGGTCATCATACGATCCATAAAAATAGATTCTCTGGATTCTGCATCCAGATTTAACATTCTGGTATACCGAAACATCACCTCAAGCCGTGGTAAAAAGGTGAGCGTGGCATGGAAGTTCCCATTGTCGTAAAGGCCGTCACGGCTGTAGTTGGAGAGTGCACCGGGAAAAAAGTAGAATCCAGCGGACACGGTTTTATCGGGCATCACTCTTGCCGTGGGAGTGGAAAAAAGGCCGGTGGTTCCGGTGACTGACTGAGCGGCGCTTGATTCAACCCGAAGCAACCCAACGACCAAAAAGAAACTAAAAAGGATCGCGTATGCAAGATGGTTATGGTTTAGAGATGCCATCTAGTTTAACCGGGTAATGGTATCAGCGGGTTGATGGGAGAAAAATTACAGCCGTGGCTACTATATGAACCAATAAAGAAAACGGATAGTAAATAGTTCCGAACGTAGATCCAAAAAACTCTGCAAAGAGTCTCAAAACAGATACGCAAGTCGGATTCCGTACGTGAATCCTGTAAGTGAGATGCCCTCGGTGCTTGGTTCGGAGTCCTCGTTAAACTGGAGGGATTGTTCAAACTCGCCGAGTCTGTAGCCTGCAAATAGATCGAAAGCAAAGCGGTTGAACGTTAGCTCAGCACCGGCATTGGCAACCATAGCAAGCGTAGATCCACGTTTGGTTGTTTCAGGGGCACACACACAATACCGGTATGTTGCCGAGATCAGGAAAAGATCGGCACCCGAGTTTAGATAAAGATTCCAGGTATCCACACCCGGGATGGTAATTGCATCAACCCGAAAACGACCTGTAAACCCGAGAGAAAGTGGTAACATGTCGTACACAAGCTGTTCCTCATAGGCCAGATCGCCACGTTTTACCCGCGAGAAAAGATTAAAGTAGCCAACGCCTCCCACCACACTTAGGGGGCGGATCAAGTTCCATTCGACCCGGATATCGCTCATGGTTCCGTCGTTGAAATTCCAGGCGGTACGATCGAAATAGTCAAAGGAGGGTTGATAGGATCCGATGCTGATACTCACAGATCGCAGAGAAAAGCGGTCGTCGGAGTTTTGAAATCCGGGGGCTCCTTCTGCTCCTAGCGCTCCCTGTGCTGAAGCGGTGGACGGCGGCAAAACGGCCAGAATACTCAGTACGATGAGTGACGCGATTGCTATGGCAACTCTCGCGGTTGTTGTGGCAACTGTCGAGATTGCTGTGGCAAATACTGGAGCGATTGTTTTTTGGCACGCACACGAAAGGACGTTCATAGTTGCGGGGTTCTTGATGGTTGTTTGCACTGGATTACCCTCCTCCGGAGTTATGGCAGTTCGTGGAGCTAAGGGTGACCTCTGCAGAAGTGTCCAGGAAATTGACTGATTCAATGACGGTTCTAGCGCCATTGGTATCAATATATTCCAGTTCTGCCGTGAACTGATATCGAATCACTCGGGCTGTGAGTTTCAGATTTGGCACTCCTTCAACCTCGATATTTACAGAGGATTGTTTTTGTTCAGGAACCGAACTGGTAAACAAGAAAACAAAGGAGTCATCTGGTAGTCCACTTGTCCAGTTGTATGTGGTTTCTATACCTTCACCGCAACCAGCGCTTGCTACAACAATAGGAGAGATCGGTGCTGCCGGGGTGATGATGTTCAAATCCAGGTTAGGGATTAATTCAATGACTGCAGACGGGAGTACAGATATCGAATCGGTATAGATTCCGTTCACCAGATTTGCCGGGCTAATTAATGCTACTTCTTCCTGCATCGACTGCATCAATCCGCCACTGCCCGGGCTAACAATTTTGTATCGCAATTCACCAACCGCGTTAATACTCTCCAAAATCGAAGCCGGTAAATTCACAGGGATCGATATTCCGATGGGTTGGTTGAATGTGATCGGATAGGTTTCCTCAACCGCAGGAAAATCAAAAGTAAAAATGTCCTGGACGACGCCATCAGATGTTTCAATAACATCAGACGGAGTGGAGCGCGTTACCGAAATCTCGATATCACCTTCCTCATTCGCCAGTTCTTCCGGGAAACTGTTTGCTGGAATATCGATCGTTGTGGTTTGACCTTCCGAGGTGGATGCAGAAGAGGGGGCTACATCAACCGATGTGTCGGCATCATTGTCCACCACTACGGGCGGTTCAACCTCATTTAGCCGGATGGTGACCTCCACAGAAAAACTGCTACTTACATCATCCGGTACTAAGATCTCGCGCAAGATGCTACTCTGCAGGAAACCCTCTTTGATAAGTGTGATGGTGTAGGTCCCGGATGCTAGTTCCTCCAAAGTAAAACTGGACTCAGAAATCCCCGTCACATTTGCACTCACCGGCCCTTCAATCACAATATCAAAATTTACAAGGGGTGATTTGTCCACATCTTCTACAAACACAACCAATTCACGCTTCACATCAACCAGAGATGGAGGGTTTTCATAGCGGATGGTATCCACCGTATCCGCACAAGACCCTGCAAACAGCACCAAAAAGAGGGCTGGAAGGACTTTCCACAAGCCAGGGAGGCGACTCAAGTGAAAACGTCTAGTCTGGTTTATGTTCTTTTTCATACTCTCGTGAATAGGGATTTTACGGAAGGGTTCATCGTTACTCCTCCCTTCGTGAATTCAGGATCGCTTCGTTCGTTTTTTGTTCATAACCCGGGGGCGGTGACCCGGGACCCGACCAAGGCAGATATACGGTTTCCTCTACCGTGGAGTGGATCATCAGCATATCGTAAAAGGTGGTATCCGCAACGATTGTAGAATCAAATACAGTAATCTGCATGAGATCAAAGACATTCACGGTATCAGAAACGGCGGGAGGTCGTGGGGTGAACGCCAGTGCCTCATTATTGAAGTTCCAGAACTGAAACGTCAGACCGGTTTCGTCTCTCTGAAATCGGATATTGATATCGTCATCCTGATAATTTCTGTCTAGCGAGGCAATCAAATCGGAGAGGACAGCTGCCTGAGCAACATTGACTCGCTCTTCTTCCGGAATAAGAAGATTGTTTTTTACGAGGGAGTCTGCTCGAATGGGGTAGAATTCATCTGCCGGTAAGTTTTCAGCATCCCTCCGAAATTCATCAAAACTCCAGGATCGCATGATCTCCACAAGTTCTGAAGAAGGTCCCTCTATGGCATAGATTGTTTCCATAGGATATACAATAAGTACATCATTGTTGCCGTACCCATTTCCTGTAATGTCAATTACTTCTACCTTTGTAATATCCTCCAAATCCGCAGGGATAAAAAAGTCGTAGAGAATCATATCAATAATCTCTTTGTCAAATACTTCGGCAACCGTCTGGAAGATTTGACCTACGATGGTAGTTTGTGGCTCACTTTGATTCTGATTGACGGAGTATTGCACAGCGGGATCTTGCACTGTTGAGTCCCGCCCCACTGATTCTTGCACACTAGATCCTTGCCCTGTAGATTCTTGTTCTGTAGAAACTTGTGCACTGGCAGTATGGAAGGGAATGATTGAAACAAAGAGCAACCCTGCCAAGAACAGAGAAAAAATCGTGAAAGAAAAAGACGTTGCATATGCTGAAGGCATACTCTGGTTCTTTGAGCACAAGGTCTCTGTTCCCTTGCGTCTATCGGGCCACATGCAGGTATGTCGCTTGTTCATTCTCATCACATCGATCTAAATAATTGATAGTATCTGCTTGCAAGATCCATGTTCCCCATTCGGCGATGTAAATTATTGAATAACCGGTACAGGTTTTTTTGCTCATCGGGGGTTAACTGGTCAAACTGAGACTCTGCCTCACGCGCATAGAACATCGCTTGGTCGATATTGTTTTGCAAAATCACAGCGATCCCCAAGTATGAGCGAGCCCGTTTACTCCAAGGGATTTCCACACTTTGCAACAGGTAGGTGAGTGCAGTTCGCCGGTCTCTTTCAGAAAGATGCTTCTGCGCGATGTTGTAGCACATGGTTGCGTAATCTTCGAAATATTCTGTGTAGGTTTCCGTCGCAGCCATCCCAAGGCTGTCTTTTTCGGATCGTGCAACCAGGTTTTTCAGTCGTTCTACCGCCTCTTCCGGTTTGTCCAGAGAGTATTGTGTCAGGCTTAATCGCCAGTCAATCTCATCATAGGCCTTTTGGGTACCGATCAATTCCAAAAGTGCCAACAACCCCGTTTCAATCTCCGTCAAATCCGTGAGTTCCAGGATGCGATCCCGTTCGAATGCATTCGCAATATCGCCGCCGTCCCAGCCGATAAACTCCAGATAGCTTTCCACCGCTTCGATATCACTTTCCGATTCTGTGTACTCCAGTGACTGCCTAAAGGATTCTACTGCTTGATCAGACTGAAAAACGAAAGTAAAATTCTACTGCTTGATCAGACTGAAAAGCGAAGGTAAAAGCTTCTGCCGCAAAATAGAGATACGAGAAAAGGGTGGCCCGATCATCTGGATGGTACTCCTCAAACTCATAGTAATGATCCGAAAACATACCCGTTTGAATCAATACATCGTAGGCTCTGCGGAAGTTTACACCGGACGAATCATACTCACCTACTTCAAAATAATTGTCACCGAGTGCAGCAAAGATCGAATGTTCCCCGCGCTCGATTCGGATAAGATTCTCCCATGTTTCAATGGCATTTCGAAAATCATTTTCATTATTCAACCGAACCCCTTTGCGGTAATACTGCTGAGCCAAGAGCGCTTTTGTTTCTGCATCAAATGGATTTAGCATGATGGCGTTCTCGAGCATAGAGATGGAGCTGTCAATCAATGCATTGTGCTGCAAGCGGGTTTCATCTACCGTAAGATCATTTTCGTTTTCCATTCGTCTCATTTCGATAAAAAACTGTGCACCGGCGTTAAAAGACTTGATCGCTGCAATGGAATCATTTTCACTTACTTTGAGGTCATCTCTACCCAGCGTAAGAAAGTACCACAGCGAATCGGCACGCGTACCCAATTGATCCACCTCTTCCTTCATCTGGTCCACTTGATCTTCCACCGCTTCCGGCACAAAACTTTCTTCTGCAAGCTCTTGTGATTTCACGGCGATAGTGCTGTCCACACCAGAAGGAACGATGAGCACCGGTTCCTCTACCACCTCAGTAACGACCACGGATGGTGCAGAGCACGAGACAATTGCAAAGCTCATCACCCAAGCGAACATTGGAAAGAGTGCCCAATTGGAAAGGCACATTCTACTGGTATGTACAGTTCTCCCAGTATGTGCAGTTCTACAAGTATGTACAGTTCTACAAATATGTACAGAATTCTTATTGTTCATAGCGCTATGCATCCTCTCTTACACTGTTCCACCAGCTTAGGAAGATCTGGTAGAACTCGTTGGTTTGTTGGTCATTCGCTGGCCTCAGGCTGGAACCAAACTCTACGATCCGGTTATCTCTTCTCGTTACAGAGCCACGCCGAAGAAAGTTCGACTGCATACTAAAGTTTTTGTCGATCAGGTACGTAGCATCTGTTCCTTCAACCAGCAACACATGGATCTCATTGGTTTCGGTCTTGTTCATGATGATGAGATCAAATACCCGATTGTCAATCGCAAAGTTGGCAGTCGTGGTTTGGTAGTTTCCACTTCGATCACCATCCGTAAAAATCCGATTTACAGACTGGGGTATCTCTTTCGGATTCTCCTCCATCCAGACACTTAGGGACTCATAAACTGTATTCATAGCTCCTGCATCATTCACAAAATCACCAATGTCGATCAGTTCTGCGATCATGATATCTGCCATGGAGGCACGTCCCTGAATTCCCTCACTCATGTTTCGTCCAACCTCAATAGACGTCCCAATTTCCGTTTCTGCACTCTCCTCTACATCGATAGCAGGCTTGTTTTCCTCCGCTGCAGGTGTCCGTTTTGCAGCGGTCCGCGCGCCAACACTTCGGTCACGGAGAGTGTTCAATCCCCCCACTTGCCCCATTGCAGATTCATCCAAACGTAACCTTTGTTGTGGTTGTTCGGCTGTTGCCGATGGACTCGTCTTTACAGCCCGTTCACTGCTACGGTTTTCTGAGGATAGATCTACTTGCAACCCTTCCGGTAACAGATCACCCAAATCAAGTCTTTCTACTACTTCAACTACTTCTTCGACAACCTCTTCTTCTACAGGTGGTGGCGGCGGAGGAGGCGGCGGCGGAGGAGGAGGTGGTGGTGGTTCCTCTTCGATCATTTCCTCCTCTTCCAGCTCTGGTTCTGGTTCCGGTTCTACAACTTCAGGGAGAAGTCGAACGATATTAAACTCTCTCAACTCACGCACAAGATCCCGGTTTTGATCCGCTTCAGGCACATTGGCAACGATCAGCATCGTTAATGTAAGCAATGCTGCAACGATCGTAACCGACGATGCAATCGTATATCTGCTTTTACTTGTTTTTTTCTCTGGTAAAATCATATCAAAGCCGTAATGAGGGAACATTGATATTGCGTGGAATCCCTAAGCGATCACAAATGTCCATGACATAAATTAAGGATTGCATGATGGTCTCGTCCCCGGGTTGAATCAAGATAATAATGTCGATATTTCGGTCCCGGTAGTCTGATGCAACGGTTGTTAGCAAGGGTTCCAGCTGGTCGGATGTTTCCGTTTCAATAAGTAATTCTTCCGTTTCGCTGTCCATAACACGGAAGGTATTGTCATTTTCAATTTGGATGATAAGTAGCGTAATCTCTCGCTCCCCTTCCTCATTGGTGATCACTTCCTCCTCCGTACTTGGCAATTCAAGCTGAGTACGAACCGTAATATCGCTGATGATGATAAATCCAAACAGCAACAATAAGCCGATGTCAATAAAGCGAATTAAAAAACTTCCGTTACTCATAGTGGTATATATGTCTTTTGTCCGTTCTTCAAATTATCCGTTGCTTGAAGTGATCTCAACATCAATCGATTTTATGATCTCCAGTTCATCACATAGATCCGCAACAGGGATTACATAAGAAGTGGGAGTGTCATAATTTGCGCGGATCCGTACTTTGTATCCGCTAGCACCAAACCTGTTTTTTCGAACCTCGAGATAGTTGCGTAGATCATCCAAAGACCGAAACCGAACATCGTCACGTTCATCAAATATGATTCCCTGACTGGTGATCCCAATGTAAGTCACGGTCTCCAAATCCGGTGCAGACAATTCAATTTCCGTCGTTGTCGGCAGATCGATGAGCGACTCCTCTTCAATGTCGGAAATCACAATGAATCCAAACAAAAGGATCAAAACCACATCCACAAACCGCAGTAAGTAACTACCTCTTTTCATTCGATAACGATGATTTCAAGTTCAGGATTTTCCGTTTGCATCCTGTGAAATTTCTAGCAGTCGAAACCGAAGTTCATCTGCTTTCTGAACAACATTTTCCAGGTGGCCGGAAAAATAACCCTGGATCAGGGTTGAAAAAAAGTTCAGTGTGATGCTCACTACCAGTCCCAACAACGTGGTCAGCAGGGCTACACCCATACCAGCAAGGATCGTGTCTTTCTCCAGGCTTCCCGAAGAGAACACCATAAACATCCCCCATACAGTACCCAGCAATCCAAGGGCGCCAGCCGTGTCAGACAAAAAGTCCACTCTCTTTGCGAAGGAATTGTATTTCTCCTGCTGAATCCTGCTAAAAGTCGAAATCTCGTCCTGCAGATTTTCCGCATTCAGGCTCGTCTGGTACACATTTAACAGGGTGGAACTGATATTGGACATCAAATGACTGGTTTCTGCACTTACATCCGAAACAATCTCCTTTAAATTCATGGTTTGATAGGAGTTGCCAAGGAGTCCGGAACTGCGTCGCTTGTCTGAAGAAACATCAAAAACTTTTAGAACAATCAGAAACAGACCAATGATGAATACTGCAAAAATAGCATAGCGAATACTTCCTGCTTGCCGTAGCAGATCAAAAAACGACATTGTCGTTTCACTTTCAACGGCATCCTGAACAGCAATCTCATCCACAAGTGGACTTTCAATCAGTTCGACATTTTCACCCGGTAGTGTATTTTCACCCGGTAGTGGCGACGTTGGTGAAGCAGCCAATGGTCCCCCTGCAAAAAGGCTGACGGTCATGAGTATGAGGAACCAATTTTTAAATAGTTTGGGAGAAAAAGTAAATCGATTCATAATGGTATATGTGTGATATGGTTGGTTTTAATCGTTCTTGAGAATCAAGTCTATTTCATTGTACGAGTCAATCAATTCATCCAGATTTTCTGGAATCTCTGAGATTCGAACCGTGATCTTTCGAACCACCTTTTGAACGTAGATGAGGCGTTTATTCGATCGAACGGTACGTCCTTGAGTGTTCGTCGCTTCTAGATAATACGAGTAAACTCCTGGGTCAGCATAGCGTCCGGCATTGTTTTGCCAGTTCCATGATATAGTGGGTGGAAGCGTTCCGTTACCGGTGATCATCTTCACAATTTCACCTTGATCGTTTTCAACGGTGAGTCTCCACTCCGCAACACGCGGCGAACTCGAAAGGAGCACTTTTATTAAAACTTCATCCGGCTCCACGATCAGAGTTCGCTGATCTTCAAGCATTGCACGGGTTAACGGGATGTCGGAGATCGTCTGCTGCAGTGAATCCATTTCTGCATTCTGAATAGATACACGAACCGGGTCTGAAGAAGATCCAGTAATTCGGTTCCGGATTCCGGTGGCTCGTAGAGGGTTTCCATTTGCAGCCACGATGGTGAGCAAACGCTCCTGCTCCTCTTTCGCCCAACCCGTGATCTGATCCAGGAATTGATTGTATTTGTTTGAATAGGAACGACTCATTTCAATGGAGGTGGGAGCTGAAGGGACTTGCTCACGATCGCGGAAGGGCAGAGTTACATTCCCTGAAACCGCATCCGTATTTGGCAAGTCACCCAGCGATAGCCTTGAAAGCCGTTCATCGGTGATGCGCTCATCCACCACATACCGAATCTCAACTTCTTTCATGTAGACGTGCTCATTATCCGCTTTTACGACAAGTTGTAGTGCCGGTTCCGGTTCGGCTACCGGCCAAGCATAAGCGAGGTCACTCTGTGGCAGATCACGTTGCTTGGGTATGGCTCTGGATCGATTAAATGGAAAACTCACACCGATCAGATGCGTGCCGCGTCCGAGGGAACCAACATCATTGAGCGGATACTGTAGTTGGTAATTTACATTCAAACCGCGGCCGGTATTCAACTGCGCATCAATCTCCATGAGTTCGAATGCATCGTCTGTTCCCACCCGCAGATAATCGCCTCGGATCGAGAATAACTCTGCGAAAAGATAACTCTTTAGACCAAATTCATTGAGTCTCAGATCCAGCATTCCCCGAAATGCACCGATACTGTAACTCCCACCCGCGAAAGCCTCTCTCGGGAGGCGATATTGATCTCCGGAAGGCGAAAGTACCGGGTGATTCAAATTTCGAAGACCCGCACTTAGCGAAATGTTGTGGACTGGTTTGTAGAGTACTCCAAGCGTCGTATTCCATGTTGTTTTGGAAGTTCCTGAGCTAAAAACGGGGTCATTTGGATCTACAAGGTCAAAATCATCCTCATTGTAACCATAGTGCAGCACAGAAAACTGGATGCCGGCTGCAAGTTTTGGGGAAAGACGGTAGGCAAGTGATCCACCTAATGCAGTTTCATCAAGCAAAGGGGTTTGTCGTTGTACAATATGAAATCCACCCGCCAAATCAGTGACAAACAGGTTGCGGGAATGGAGTGAGATGTACTGATCATTCAGGCGGTAATTGTTATCCAGAAAGCCTAGTTGATACCCGCGAATCCCCATAGAAAGACCGGACGATGCAAAAGACGTCAAAGCAGGATTCCCAAAGATTGATTTCGTGTCCAGGCGATTCATGGTAGGCCCTGTAACCATGGTTTGAGCAACAACGGCCGATGTATACGTGAACAGAATCATCAGCATGATTGCTGCCACAACAAAAAAAGTAATGACTTTTTGCTTCGTCATAATGCCAGAGATATCGTTCCCCGTTGAATGGTTACTCCGTCCGTTTTCATCACATACAAATAGGTTCCGGGGCGCATCTGTTCATTTTGCTCATTCCGTCCATTCCAAGCAACCTGAGTGTTGCCAGCGGAAGTAAGCGTGATGATTTTTTTTCCGGAGAGGGCATAAACTGTAACCTCCAGGGATTGGTCACTATATGCGTCTGAGACCCGAAAGATTACTTCGTCGTTAAAACCGTCTTCATTGGGAGTAAAAGGATTCGGTCGTACAATGGTTTCGAATTCCAGCACATTTAGGTTCAGTACAGACCGATTATTGTCCTCACTGCTCTCCTGAATTTCACTGTTTGAATCGATATATAGGACTAGGCGGTTAAAACCGGGCTGGTCAAATTCTACATCCACCGAAACAAACCGCTGCTCATTTTCAAGAGTGACGGTGACCGTTTCTGAGTAGATGGATGTTCCATTCAGAAACGCTTCGATTTCATAGCTATCCCCAACCGTCACCCCTGAAATTTGTAATTCTCCGGTAAAACGATACTGTTGAGTGATAAAATATTTATCATCATCACTTTGAAATCGTATCACTTGTAAATCTCCAAGTGATTGGGATTCTCCTACTGAAGCAAATAATATAGCCATCATACCGGCAACCAGTATTCGGTATGCGTTTTGACAGAAACCTTTCATTCCCGGTAATTCGTTCTGGTTAGTATGTAAGTTCGTCTATTTTTGTCTCTGTTTGAGACATCTTATCGATCTCATTCAAGTATTCGAATGCCAGCAATTGCTTTCCAAGGGCAGAACGATCTTTCGGATCTTGCTCAAGCAGGGTGTTGGTCAAATCAATGACTCGTCGAAAATCAGATTGTTCAAAAGCAAATTCACTCAGAAGATGTAATACAACGGGGTCTTTCGGAAATGCAACCAATGCAGTCTCTAAATGGCTTTCTGCAAGCCCGTGCTCGCCCTTTTCTGCATACTTCAAGCCAATCTGTCGATGGAAGTGAGAAAAATCGGTGTCCGCAAAGGAATGGATATCCAAGGGCAGAAGTGCATCTCCCGATCCAGCCTCGTCTTGTAATCCATTCTGGTTTTGTAATCCTCTCAGGTTTTGTAATCCATCTTGGCTACGTAATCCTTTCTGACCCTGTATCATTTGATAGTCTAAAGTACCCGATTCATCGGATGTAAGAACAGCCTCTCCATTGCGACCTTTTCGATCACTTGTATGATACTGTTTCATCTGTCGAAATAGTTGCTCTGTTTTATCGGTTTGTCCCAACTCGAGGTAACTAAGAGACAGGTACCAAAGCGAGGGAAGATGATCATTCATATCACCCAAAATTTGCTCAAAATAGGGAACAGCATCGGCGTAATGCTCACCATTCAGTTTAACAACGGCAAAGTTAAAAGCACAGGAACTCAATTTAGGACGTACTCGCAGGCAGTTGAGAGAGGCCTCTTCACTTTTTTTTGGTTCACCGGACAAAGCATACAAATAACTTAACTGATAGTAGGGTTGATAGGCTTCAGGCTTGATTGTTGATGCATGCTGAAAATGAGTAATCGCTTTCCCAATCTGTTGCGCTTCCTGGGCAATAATTCCTTTATTTAACTCTGAAACATAGAAATACTCAATAAGTTGGACTACATCCGATTCATACCCGGCAACATTTGACGCCTTTTCAAAATAAATAAGAGCTTCCGAGTATTGTCCAAGTTCACTTTTAAGTTCCCCCATAGCGAGGTTTACTGCAGGATCATGTGGAGTAGTTTGAAGTTGCTTGGACAGAGCAGACTGAGCTATTTCCATGTTCCCAGCTTCCATATGGGATTGATAATTATACATATAGGAGGTGCCACAACCACCGAGCAATAGCATCATCGAGATGAGCAGAGATTGCAATAATTTCTGTTGTAATGCAGGTTTTTGAGTCATAAAACAGCAGGGAAAAGAGATATTACTTTTCAGCCAACGGCAGGTTAGCAGATATAAGGCACTTAATGAAACACGAAAAAGTTTTTTCTATGTCAGAATATATGGATTAATAATGTGTTGAAAAAAGTACATGTACAGTTTTATGATTTCGACGGATCATTAAACCGCAAACTTCGATCAAAAAGATTGCGGTGCTATTTCTGTTTCTGTGTTTGGCTGTATAATATAACAGAAATAAAATAGTAGTATTCATATGGATATAGTAAATATATAGTTGAACAATAATGAATATCCAAATTAATAATTATTATTATGTTATTTATTTGATAAATATCAGAGGCAAAAGTCCTAACTCGAATATGGAGTTAATAAAATTGAAGAAGAGGGGGCAAAAAAAGACTCACCCGAAAGTATCCGTTTCGGGTGAGTTTATTGGAGCTATTGCTCGATGTCTACCATAACACGAGCTCTTTAGATTTCAATAAAAAAGTAGACTACCCACAAAAGAGAATCAAACAAAATTAGGGGAAAATTATAGATCTCAATGGTAAATTAACTATGTAGTCCAAAAAAGCGCTTTTCTTTAAGAAAAAATATTTCGAGGCATCAATAAAAAGCGCTTCTATTTGCCGGATATCTATCAGGATCACCAGCTCTAGTCAATGATTTTGAGAACGAAGCCTGGGATAACGGTGTTTTCATGCATCCAATAGGGAATCCAATTGGGAATTCAATACCCTGATAAAAAATCCAAAGGAGCAAAGATCCATTTAAAAGCACACACCAACCATGGCACCATCCATGGCAGAAACCCAGGCACCAACCCTCGCATCAACTCTTGCACCAACCCTATCATCATGAAGATCCACATACTCGCATCCACCGACCGTCCGAACTCCTACGCAAGAAAAATATCCGAATACACATCGCAGTGGCTGCAATCCAACACCGAAGCGAGTACCACAGTGTTCTTACTAGAGGACTACCCCACAGAAGATGTAGTGTCGGGCAACTATGGCAAACCATCACCCCGAGTAAAAGAATACAACGAATCCTTCCTCGACGCCGACGGTCATCTTTTCGTAGTGCCGGAATACAACGGAAGCTACCCGGGCATTCTCAAACTCTTTATCGACTACCTGCCCTTCCCGGAATCCTTCTTCAAGCGCCCTGTTAGTTTCATCGGCGAGTCTCAAGGCGCATTCGGAGCGTTGCGCACCGTCGAACATCTGCAAGGTGTTTTTGGATACCGAAATGCGATCGTCTACCCGGAACGCACGTTTATTCGTCGTGTTAAAAAACATTTCGACCCGGAAAAAGGCCTCGACTCAGAACTCCATCAAACCCTGTTGGAAAATCAGCTTACCGGGTTTGTCGATTTCACGGCCCGCTTCCCTCGAGATTGAAGTGTAAAACATGTTGAGGTGTATTCTGCTATAGAATTCGGCCTCACGATCTTCATTCCTCTCATCACGGGTAATTTGGTATTCGGTTTGATGTAAATGCTCTCTCTCTGCATCCCCCACTAGTTTGCATCGTACGCCATTTCCGACGAAAAGGTGAATCTTCTCCAAAAAATAGCCTGTCCGAATCCAGACAAAAGGAGTGAACAAAGCGATGAGTTTTGATGTTATGTTTCGCACAAGACACAGTTTGTTTGTCATACTGCGAATAAAGAGTGAAATCGAATGTAATTTTTTCACAGAAATGTAACGAATGAATTTGGTGTTCGTCTCACGCACACTCGCACGGGATCGAACTGGCCGAATCAGTACAGCAAGTGAACCTTAGAAAATAATTTAACCTAAGAAAGGGCATTGAATTTATGGGAGTTTTGAATAGAGTGGAGCAACGGAGTAAGTTGGGAATGGGCGTTTGGATGGGGAGTTTATTTTTGATGGTGTTATTGAATTCCTGTTCGGGGGGCGGAGAGGATGCGGGAGCCGGAATGGATTTTGCGGCGATGTTTGGCGGTGGGGGACGGCCAACCAGTGTAGAGGTGATGGAGGTGCAGACGGGCACAATCACCGATGAGATCCGATCGTTCGGTACGGTTCGTGCGCAGGATGTGGTAAATGTGACACCGCAGGTGAGCAATCGGGTCGTTGCGATCTATGCAGATCTGGGTGATAGCGTGTCGCAGGGAGATCCGCTGGCAAAAATCTATGATGTTCCGTTCCGGGATGCGTATCAGCAGGCGCAATCGCAGTTTTTGCAGGCTCAAACCACGTTTCGGCGCGATAGCGTGCAATTTGAGCGACAAACGTTGCTGTTTGAGACCGGATCGATTAGTGCTTCAGAGTTTGAAAATGTGCGGGCAACCTTCGAAAACAGTCGCTCGCAGCTCGAGTCGGCGGGTGCGGCCATCACGCAAAGCCTCGAGAATTTGAACAACACGGTAGTGCGATCGCCGGTGAACGGGGTGGTGCTTAGCCGTTCGATTGCCGAAGGAGATATCGCATCCGGCGGGCAGACGATGTTTGAAGTGGCCAATCTTACCGGTTATGAAACGAGATTGTATCTGCCGCTCAAAGATTGGGAAGAGGTTCGGATTGGGCTTGATGTCGCACTTTCGTTGTCGAATGAAGGCACCCTGCTGGGGCGCGGAACGATATCACGCATCAGTCCGCAACTGGATGAAGTGACCGGACTGGGAGAAGTGGTGGTAAGTTTGACGGATGTGAGCCCGCGGCTACGGCAAGGGATGCTTGCAGAGTCGCGAATCACGCTGGAAACACGGGAAAACCGGGTAATCATTCCACGCTCGGCAATGATCGAGCGGATTGATACGTACATCGAACCGGAAACGAATACGGTGGAGCTGCGGCGAAGTTACTCTGTATTCGTGGCGATGGGAGATACGGTTGCGATGCAACGGGAACTCACGCTGGGGCTGGAGCAAGGGGAACGAATTGAGGTGTTGAGCGGATTGCGTGCGGGAGAAAAGTTGATTGTGACAGGGCAGGCGAACTTGCGGATGCGGGCACCGATTCGGGTGGCGAATCTACCGGATGCACCGGGTGAAGGCGATGGCGAGGGCATTGAGGTGCTGGATGAGTCGGGGCAGCGTCCGGGGATGAGGAATGGGCAATGGCAAGGGCGGCCGGGAGGACAAGGACGGCCGGGTATGGAAGGCAGGCCGGGGGGACAGGGTGGCAGGCCGGGCGTGGAGGGAAGACCGGGAGTTCAGGGGCAGCAGGGTGGCAGGCCGGGCATGGAAGGAAGGCCGGGAGTTCAGGGGCAGCAGGGTGGCAGGCCAGGCATGGAAGGCAGGCCGGGGGGACAAGGACGGCCGGGCATGGAAGGCAGACCAAGCACAACGACTTCATCGGATGAATCTCCAGAAACTACACCGGCCCCATGAAATCACTTTCTCGCCTTGCAGTAGAGAGGCCGGTCACCTTTTCGATGATCAGCATTATCCTCATCGGATTTGGACTTCTGGGCCTCTCATCACTTAGACTGAATCTGTATCCGGACGTATCTTTTCCCACCATTACTGTGTATACGACTTACGAGGGAGTGGCACCGGAAGATATGGAAACACTGGTGACCCGTCCGATTGAGGAGTCGGTGGGCAGTGTGTCCGGTATCCGGCGCGTACGGTCGCAATCGAGCCAGGGCGCCTCGGTCGTTCGACTGAATTTTAGCTGGGGAACCGATCTGTTCCAGGCGGAAACCGAAGTACGAAAGCGCCTCGATCAGATCCGGCGCGGTCTCCCTCAGGATCTGGAGCAACCGATTGTATTCGCCTACGATCCCAACGATGAGCCGATCATGGTGCTCACCCTCACCTCCGACACCCGAAGCTCCCGCGAACTTCGTACGTTTTCTACCCAACAGCTCGAACAGCGTTTGGAGCGTCTCCCGGGGATCGCATCCGCCTCCACAGCGGGTGGGCTTGATCGGCAAATCAACGTACAGCTGAGCAATGCCCAGATGCTGGCGTACGATCTCACCATAGCGGACATATCAAACCGACTAAACCAGGAAAATATTCAGGTGCCGGCCGGTGAACTTTCGGAGGGGGAAACCGTGTACTCGCTGCGAACCATCAACGATTTCCGCAATGTGGAGCAGATTCGCAACACGATTGTGGCGGTGCGAGAGGGGAATCCGATCTATCTGGGTGATATCGCTTCGGTGGAGGACGGGATTGCGCAGCCGATTGGGAATGTGCGGGTGCAGGGCAACGACGGGGTGATCATCAACATCTACAAACAAAGCGACAGCAACATCGTGTCGGCGGCCAATGGCGTAGTGAATCAGCTGGGCGAACTGCGGAAGGTACTGCCCGCAGGAGTGGATCTGGACGTGCTCACCAACCGGGCAGATTTTATCAAACTCTCGATCCGGAATCTGGTAACGACAGCGTTTCAGGCGATTGTACTGGTGATGTTGATGCTACTGATCTTTTTGCGCAGCGGACGAACATCACTGATTGTGGCGATTTCGATCCCGATCTCGGTGATTACCACATTTGCGATCATGAGTTGGGCGGATGTGAGTTTGAATATTATTTCGCTGTCGGGGCTTACGCTGGCAGTCGGGCTGGTGGTGGACAATGCGGTGGTGGTACTGGAGAACATTTTTCGGTTTCGGGAGGATGGCGAATCGGGTCGCGACTCGTCGATAAACGGAGCGCAGGAGGTATCGGCTCCGGTGATTATGAGTACCCTTACCACGCTGGTGGTGTTTTTGCCGATTCTGTTCGTGCCTGGGATTGCCGGGCTCCTGTTCCGGGATCTGGCGCTTACGATCTCGTTTGCGTTGATTGTCTCGGTGTTGGTGGCCCTGACGCTCATTCCGGTGATGAGTTCACGGCTGTTCGAGCAGGAGCATGGAGGGGTTGATGCAAATGCATCTATGCTCCGGCGCCTGATGGCCTGGAGCCGGCAGTCGGTGACGAACCGGCTGGTATCGATCCCGCTGTTTTTGGTTTTATTGCCGGTCTATCCGCTGGTGATGCTCTTTTCGTGGGGGTTCCGGCGTGTGGGGTCATGGACCTCTGCGGCGATCGGGCCTGTTCTCGCTCGCGGGTTCGACCGGATGGAATCGAGTTACCGAAGTGCCATTGAGCGGACACTGCCTCATAGTGGCCGTATCATCCTGCTTTCGTTTCTTCTGCTAGTGGTGTCGCTTCCACTTTTCTACCTGCTGGGTGGCGAATTTTTCCCGGAAGTGGATGAAAACAAAATTGTGCTGGAGGTGAAGCGTGAACCGGGGGTGAATTTGTTCGAGTTGGAACGAACGGTGCGGCAGATCGAGGCAGTGATCGAGGCGGAGGTGCCGGAAGCGCGTCTGGTGGTATCTGATTTTGGGGATAAAATCGGGATCGAGGGGGCTGACAATCCTGGCGGGAATCAAGGCGTGGTGCGCATCGAGCTCGTACCCGTGGAGCAGCGGAAACGATCGCAATTTGCGATCACCGGGGCGTTACTGGCCTCGTTGGAGGGGATTCCGGGCGCCAACATCAAAGTATTGAAAGAGGATCCGTTAAGCCCGGATGGCGAAACAGGCTTGATTGTTCAGATCTATGGATTTGATCCGGCGGTGAAACGGGAACTTTCCTCTTTTGTGATGGGGGAGCTTTCCGGTGTGGAGGGGATTGCAAGTGTGTTCAGTTCATCGGAGCAGGGGCGTCCGGAACTTCGCATCGAAATGGATCGGGAGCGGATCTCGCGGGTCGGACTTACCACTTCGCAGGTAGCTTCCGCGGTGGGGGACGCGGTACGCGGAGATATCTCCACTACGTTTGTGGATGAGGGGATCGAGTTTGAAGTGTTGGTACAGCTGGCGGCTTCAGAACGGGCGCGATCGACCGACCTGCAGGAGATCCGCATCAAAACGCCTGCCGATGGATGGGTGCCGCTTCGGAGCCTGGCGCGGATCGAACGCTACTCCGGGCCGTCCTCGATTCTCCGTATCAACCAGGAACGAATGGTAGAAATTGAAGCGGATTTGGCGGGGATCGATCTGCAGAGTGCGACCGAATCGGCGGAGCGGATCCTTCAAACCGTAAACTGGCCGGAAGGGTACCGATACGAAGTGGCGGGGTCGGCTGAGGAGCAGAGTCAGTCGTTCTTTTACTTGTTGATTGCGTTCTCGATTGCGGGAATTCTTACCTACATGGTGATGGCGTCGCAGTTTGAAAGCCTCATCGAACCACTCATTATTATTGTGACGATTCCGCTGGCGCTGACCGGGGTGCTGCTGATGCTTTGGGTCACGGGCACGCCGGTGAGTGTGACCGCAATGGTGGGGCTGGTGCTACTCACGGGAATTGTGGTAAACAATGGGATCGTGATGATCGATTACATAAAGATTTTGCGCACGCGTGGATTGGAGCGGGAGGAGGCGATTATGCAGGGGGCTACGCGACGTTTGCGCCCGATCCTGATGACGGCACTGACGACGATTTTGGCTATGGTGCCACTGGCGCTGGAGATTGGGGCCGGTTCCGAGACCTGGAGCCCGATGGCGCGGACGGTAATTGGCGGATTGTCGATGTCGACGCTGCTGATGCTGTTTGCGGTGCCGGCGATGTACAATGTAGTAAACCGGCTTGTAGAAAAGGCAGGATTTGTGCAGATTCGCAAGGAGGATCCGCTGGCGGGGTCAGTGGCGGCGACGGAGTGATGGGGAGTTGAGTACTGCTTTCGGAGTCCCGCGGATGTGAGTCCCGCGGATGCCCGGAACGTTGGTGGGGCCCGGCAGCATCCGCATCAACCCGAATAAAAAAACGCCAAGGAGTGCAGGCGAACATAGAGGAACTAGATGAACTTGGGTAACCAGAGGAACTTAAGTAACCAAAGGAACCAGAGTAACCAGACGAATTTGGGTAGCGAAATAAACTAGAGGAACGAAAGAAACTTGAGGAGCAAAACACGATGCAGGGGAATATGAAGGCATTAAAGAAGGCATTTTCGCCAACGGAAACGATTTTGAAGCGCCCGGTGACGGTGTTTATGGTGTCGCTGATTGTGGTTGGGTTTGGTTTTTTTTCGCTGTCGAATTTGAAGATTACGCTGCTGCCGTCGTTTAACATCCCGGTGCTGGCGGTGTCGGTGAACTATGCGAATGTGTCGCCGGACGATATGTCGCGGCTGGTGGTGGAGCCGATTGAAGGGGCGATTATGGGGGTGGACGGGATTGAGTCGCTGGAGGCGAATGTGCGCGGAGGGGGGGCGTTTATCATCTTGCGGATGGATCCGGGCGTGAACATTCAGCAGTCGGAGATGAAAATCCGGGAGGCGATCGATCGGATTCGGCCGAACCTGCCGTCGGAAGCAACGGATCCGGTGATTTTTCAGTTCGATCCCGACCGGTCGCCGATCATGGAGCTGAGTTTGGAGTCGGATGCGATGGGGCTGGATGAGTTGCGGCAATTGTCGATCGAGTTTGTGGAGCCGCGGCTGGAGCGAATTCCGGGAGTGGCGTCGGCGGACACGGAGGGAGGACTGGAGCGGAACTTTTTTGTAACGCTGGATCCGGACGCGATGGCACAGCATCGGATCACGCCGGGGGAAGTGGTGAGTGCGATCCGGACGAACAATCAAAACCAGCCGATCGGGAATTTGGTGGCGGAGCGGATCAGCTACAGTGTGCGGGCGGAGTCGATCTACAAGTCGGTGGAGGAGATAGCCGCAACGGTGGTGACGCAGCGCAATGGGATTCCGATTCGGGTGAGTGATGTGGCACGGGTGGAGAATACGTATGCCGATATCGATGCGTTGGAGGAGGTGAACGGGAAGAATAGCGTGAAGATCGAGGTGCAGAAGCAGTCGGACGCGAATACGCTGGATGTGGCGAATGAGGTGCTTTTGGCGATGAGTACGTTTGGCGGTCAGCTGCCAGCGAGTGTGAGTTTTCAGGTGCTGAGCAACGAGGGGCGGTTTATTGAGGATTCAGTGAGTAACCTGGCGCAGTCGGCGCTGATTGCCCTGGGCGCGGTGATTCTGATTTTGCTGCTGTTTATGGGGGGATGGCGGATTGCGCTGATTGTGGCGATGAGCATTCCGGTGTCGTTGACGGCGACGTTTGCAGCGATGTTCTTTCTGGACATCACGCTGAATATTATCTCGATTGCGGGGCTGGCGCTGGCGATTGGGCTGCTGGTGGACAACTCGATTGTGGTGTCGGAGAGTATTGCGAACAAGCTGGAGTTGGGGCTGAGCCGATGGGACGCGGCGCTTGTGGGAACCAGAGAGGTAGGCGGTGCGCTACTGGGCTCGACACTGACCACGCTCGGGGTGTTTGTGCCGATTTTGGCGGTTTCGGGATTTGTGGGAGCGGTGACGCGCGATCTGGCGCTCACGATCTCGATTGCGATTACGAGTTCGTATGTGGCGTCGATTGTGCTGATTCCGGTGCTGTCGTCGCTGCTTCTGGCGCGGGAGCAGTTTAAAACCCGCAGTGTGATGTTCCGGCTAATCCATCGGATGGAGTCGAATTACGGGAAGGTGCTGTTTTGGCTGCTGGACAAGAAGTACCTGGTGGCGATTGCGGTGGTGCTGATTTTCGGCGGGTCGATGTTTTTGTTCCGCTCCATCGAGTCGGAGTTTTTTCCGGCGAGTGATAGTGGCGAGTACCGGGTAAGGGCGACGCTGCCGGCGGGTACGCAGTTGTACGAAACGGCGGAAACGTTGCGCGGCTTTTCGGAACGGTTGCTTGCGTTGCCGGAGGTGCGCACGGTGATTACAAGTATCGGCCGGCAGCGCTGGAGTCGGGAGAGCAACCTCGGCGAGATGAAGGTGTTGCTGGTGGATGGCGGGGATCGCTCGAAGAGCACGATCGAGATGGTGGAGGAGTCGCGGACGATGCTGGCTACGCAAGGGGTGGAGTTGGACATCGAGGAGACTGGCGGAGGCGGGTTTCCGGGAGGTCGGGGCGGCTGGGGTGGCGGTCGCGGGATTCAGATTAGTTTGATTGGGGGGGATGTGGATGTTTTGCAGGAGTTGTCGGTTCGGATTGAGGAGAAGCTGAAGGAGGATAGGGCGATTATGTCGGTGACGGCGAATCGGAACCGGCCTTCGCCCGAGCTGCACTTTTTGCCGGATCGCGAGCGCATCACACGGCTCGGAACCACCACCAATCAGATCGCCAACGCACTCGGAACGCAGTCGCGTGGCACACGGGCCGGATTCTACCGCGAGGAGGGGCGCGAAATCCCGATTTTGGTTCGGGTTGATCGGGATCGGTATCGGACGAAAGAGGACTTGTATTCACTGGATGTGGTGCAGGTAGAAGATGTGCGAGTGCCTGCGATCGGGACGGGAGATTTTCAGCTGGCACAGGGCTTGAGCCGGTTGCTGCGGCGTGACCGCGAGGTGGTGCTAGACCTTACCGTGAATGTTCGGGGGGACCTGTTGGAGTATCGGGAGAAGATCCGGACGATGATCGAGGATGAATTTGTGATGCCGGACGGGTATCGGTTCGAGTTCACCGGCTCTACGTTCGACATCGAGGATAGCCAGCGGCAGCTCGGGCTAGCGTTTATCTTCTCACTCTTTTTGACATACATGGTAATGGCGTCGCTGTTTGAAAATCTGAAGGATCCGCTGGTGATTATGTTCACAGTGCCGCTGGCGTTCTTTGGATCGCTGGCGTTTTTGTACATGACCGGGACCACGCTGAGTGTGCCGGCCTACATTGGGATTGTGATCCTGGTGGGGATTGTGGTGAACAATGGAATTGTGCTGGTAGATTATATCCATCACTCGACGGGTCGCCGCGGTGTGACTCGAAGCCGCGAGTACCTGGTGGCCTTTCTGCAGGCGTGCAAGCGGCGGATGCGGCCTATTTTGCTCACCGCGCTCACGACGATCTTTTCGATGATTCCGCTGGCGCTGGAACTGGGGGCGGGATCGGAAACCTGGAGCCCGTTGGCGAGATCGGTCATTGGCGGACTCACCTTTGCGACGTTTTTGACGCTGTTTGTCATTCCGGCGATCGTGGTCTCGATGTCCAAGCAGCGACGCGAGTGGGTGGCCGAGGCGTTGGGTGAGTTGAAGGGGACACCGGGGAGTGGGGGCACTGCTGCCGAAGGGCATACTCAAGGGGGCAATACCTGAGGAGTGTCTATGGGGGGCATGCCTGCGGAGGAGCTACCTAAGGAAGTCATGCCTACTGAAGGTGCTAATTCAACGTAAAACCTTATCAAACCAATAAAGAATATGTCGAAAGCGGGCGATTGGCTTAAAGAGAAGGAGATTGCAACGTGGCGGACGGCGGTGTCGGCACTGCGGATGGAGTACACCGGCGAGGAACTCTCGGAGGAGAAGATCGGGGAGGACCCGTTCGCAGCGTTTGAGCACTGGTTTGCCGAGGCAGTAAAACATGCGAAGTATGATCCCAATGCAATGGTACTGTCCACGGTGCGGGACGGCCAACCCTCCGGCCGGGTGGTACTACTGAAAGGGTTTGATGAGAGAGGATTTGTATTCTACACCAACTACGGGAGCGACAAAGGGCAAGCACTCGCCGAAACTCCCGCCGCCGCACTCACCTTTCACTGGGCTGAACTATTTCGGCAGGTTCGAATCGAAGGCAAAGTCGTGAAACTGTCCGACGAGGAATCCTCCGCCTATTTCCACTCCCGCCCGCGGGAAAGCCGCCTCAGCGCCATGGTCTCCCCGCAAAGCCAGCGAATCGCCAGCCGTCAGGAGCTCCTCGATCTCATGGAAGCACTCAAAAAGAGATACGACGGCGTGGAAGAACTCCAAAAACCCGACGATTGGGGAGGATTCCGGGTCGTGCCGGCTCGCATCGAATTTTGGCAGGGACGCACAAACCGCCTGCACGACCGCATTATCTTTGAGAGAGAGAGTCTTGATGGAAGTGACACTGGGGGTGACGTTGGGAGTGACACCGAGAGGACAGAAAGCTCATCACCCCAAAATCAATGGGAGCGGTACCGTCTGGCGCCATAAGTACCACTCTTCAACACTCATCCAACCGTCTAGTTCGCCTGTCATACTGATTGCAATTTTCACAGTTTGCCCTTCTCACAGTTTACCAATCTGACATCATCTTTCTGAACTACGGGTTGATTAGATCCATTCTTTTTCCTTTATTCAGCATACATCAATCCTAGGCACTGTGTATTTAATTACGTCATTTGTTAGACGCGCATGTACACATCACAACGGAAAAAAAGCAAACAAACGTACATCGAGACCAAGGCAGACCTGTCACCGAGTATGTATCCCCAAATCTTTCGGAACCAATCTCCAACCATCGACCGCAACCACAATATGAAGCAGAGTACCAAACGCCACAGAGACCTCAATAACGATATCCGATTCTCAACCCTGCTACTCATCCCTTTGGTTTTGTTCGGGTTGATGGGATGGCTTCCGAGTGTTAACGCCAATGACATTCAGGTGAGCAATGTTAGCCTTAACAAAGACACGGGAGGCGCTTATTGGGAGGTGAGCTTCGACATCATGTGGCAAAATTCCTGGCGGACGGACAATTTGAATGGGGATGGTGTGACGAACTGGGATGCGGCGTGGGTGTTTGTGAAGTACTACGAGCGCACCAGCAGTACCTGGGGGCACGCGTATCTAACGCCGGATGGGCACTCGGCAGGAAGCGGGACAGTGGCGGAACTGGCTCCTGGCAAGGCGAATGAGAACGGCGTGTATGATGCGACAGACAATCCGATCGTAGGGGCGATGCTCTACCGATCGGAGAACGGGAGTGGTTCTTTTTCGGCATCTGGAGTGACGCTTCGCTGGGATTATATAGCTGCAGGGCTTAGTGCCGGGTCGGACGTGATGACCGATCTGTTTGCTATCGAGATGGTGCACGTGGCACCGGGGCCGTTTTTCCTGGGGAGTGGAGGGAGTGAGGATCACCGGTTTTATGCGGGTGGAACGGAAAACAATCCGTTCCTAGTGACGGACGATTGGGACGGATGTGTGGCAGATACGGAAGGATGTCTTTGGGCGACAGGGTCGATGATTACTTCGAGTGATTACCTCGGGGGTCAGGCACTCACACCCGACTACCCGAGAGGAACCGAAGGTTTTACGATGATGAAATACGAGGTTAGCCAGCAGCAGTATGTGGATTTTCTCAATACCCTCACGCCTGCGCAGACATCTGCTCGTGCTACGACAACGAGTGGAGATCGTCAAGGGATTCGCGAAGTGTCCGGGAAGTATGCGACGTCGACCCCTTATGTGGCGGCCAACCGGCTTAGTTGGGTGGATGGAGCCGCCTATCTGGACTGGGCGGGTTTACGCCCGATGACGGAGCTTGAATATGAAAAAGCTGCTCGTGGTTTCTCTGGGCCGGTTGCCAACGAATACGCGTGGGGAACTACGAATCTTCAATCGACCGGAGGGTCGGGTAACTACAGCAACCTTGGGGATGCTACCGAAACCGTGAGCCAAGGCAATGCCGTGTATAGCGGAAGTAACCCCGGAGGCCCGGCTCGCGTTGGAATCTTTGCCGGGGAGGGAAGCAGTCGAGAGAGTGCAGGTGCAGGATACTGGGGTGTGATGGAACTCAGTGGTAATTTGTGGGAACGAACCGTGTCTGGGGGCAACGCCGATGGGCGAGCCTATCGGGGGTACCACGGTAACGGGATGTTGGCTGATCAGGGAGTTGGAGATGTGGAGACGTGGCCCGGTTACGAGAATGCAGGGATCACAGGCTCTGCGGGTTCCGGTTTTCGGGGGGGCAACTTTACATCAAACGGGGGCAATGATCTTTGCACATCGGATCGAAATAATGGCAGTACAAGTAATGTACTAAGGGATAGCTGGTACGGATTTCGGGGAGTACGTGGCGTGCCGGACGATGGGTTGTACGAAGTCAATGTAGTGATTGTAGGGGAGGGTAGTGTGACCAAAGTGCCGGACTTGGAAGCATATGAGCCGGGATCAGAGGTAGAGTTAACAGCGACCCCGGCCGTGGGCTGGGTCTTTTCGTCTTGGACAGGTGATGTAGAAGTCATTTATGATGCAACAATCACGATTACAGTGGAAAAAAATATAACCATTGTGGCAGTATTCTCGCTATATGATAACGAAACAGCGGTAGTGGAAGTGGTGAATCCAGCGACGGGTGTGACCTGGATGGACAGGAACCTTGGGGCGAGCCGGGCGG
>PZPG01000083.1 GCA_003045995.1 Bacteroidota bacterium | reverse complement strand
CAGAGATCGTCGATCGAAGATTACCGATCGATCAGAGCATGCCGATGAGTGAGATCTTTTGAATCACGAATTGAATACTACGCACTGAGTATTACCACGTCCCTTTCACCTAACAACTCTTACCTCACAACGCGCCACTCCTCCTGAGGACGCAACTCACCCGCTGTAATTGCCACATCCAATCGATTCTGCGGAGGCGGAAGCAAACATGTCGTAAACGCACTGAAGGCACACGGCGGATTGTACATCATATTAAAATCAAAAACTGTCCGTCCATTCTCATCGGGATGATCCACATAAATATACCGCCCCGCCTGATACGTATCTGTCCGGTTCGTCTGATCCCCCACTATCACAAAATGACGCGTTTCGCTCCCCTCCAACGCATCCAATGAGTACTCCACCCCATCCACCTCGAAATAGTACGTCCCCATAACTGGCTCATCCGACAACTGATCCAGAATATTCACCATGCGAATCGTCTTTCCCTCCTCTGCCGGCTCGAAACGTGCCTCCACCCGCCACTTCAAATCCAACGGATACCGCGGAAACCCATCAAACCGATCCGCCGCCGGGTTGTCGTAATTATACAACCGCACCATGTGAAGATCCCCCCGCTTGATCACAAAAAACTCCAGGTCGCCATGAAACATCCGCGGGGGTTCAGGAGCGGTCGAACCAGCCACTCCCGCCGAGCCATCCGCACCCGTCGAACCATCCGCACCAGTGGAACTATCCGCAACCCCTTCATACGCCACCACATCCCGCACCGGCACACCACGGGGCTTGGTGGAAGAGTCCGCGCCGTCCACTTCGCCTAACCCATCCTCATCCCCCTCACCTGATCCATCCTCATCCGCCCCAACATCACCCGGAAACTCCACCCGAAAATCCACACCCTCCCGCACCTGCACCGTCACACGATCACCCTCCAGCGTCATCACCCCGGCAAATTCCGGCATCGTCCCCTCCGGAAACCGAATATCCATATCCTCCCCACTCCCAAACCGATTCTCCCCCGGCGCAATCGGCATCATCCCCGCCAGCCGCAGCCAACCCGTCGGTTCCGTAAGCCGCCCAATCCGATACTCCACCCAATCCTGCACCACCTGCGCATGCTCCTCCTCGCCAATCTCCGCAATCCCCGTCGGCCTCGGCCCACACGAAGCCAGCGCCATCAACAGCATCATAACCATCGGCACCCAAACTGATCCTTCCATAATTGCACTTTTATTCATTTCGACTTTGTTTTCCTTTTGCTCTTACGCCTCCTAATGGTTCGGGTTGATGGAAATAGATCCCGGCCCTGCAACCACTCGGGAATGTACGTTTTTTTCCACGGGATGTCGAACGTGCCGAACATGTCAACATCGTAGAGCTTGTCAACCTCGCAGGACTTGCCAACCACGCAGAGCTTGCCGAACACATCAATTTTGCCCAACTTCCGCTTCAAACCGTCCACGAAATTGATTACTTTCCATTTGCGGACCACAGAGAGCGCTCCACCAGGCATCAAAATCCACCCAACCCAGCGAAGCATCGCCAAAACCATGGCCAAAGATTACAGGGCATTAACCCGGGCATACCGACCTTTTACGTTCGATGACATCGTATCGCAGGAGCACGTCAGCAGCACCCTGCGCAATGCGATCGCCGCGAACCGGCTGTCCCACGCCTACATGTTCTGCGGTCCTCGCGGCGTCGGAAAAACCACCATGGCCCGAGTTCTGGCGAGGGAAATCAACCAGATCGACCAGTCTGTCGACGGCGAGGCGCTCACCCAAACCCTCAACATCGTCGAAATCGACGCTGCCTCCCACAACAAAGTCGACGACATCCATCAGCTCCGGGAAAGCGTGCGCATTCCGCCCCAAAACGGCCGCTACAAAGTGTTCATCATCGATGAAGTTCACATGCTCTCCAAGGCTGCCTTCAATGCGCTGCTAAAAACCCTCGAGGAACCGCCTCCACACGCGATCTTCATCTTCGCCACCACCGAACCACACAAAGTTCTGCCCACCATCCTGTCGCGAGTGCAACGATTCGACTTCCGAAGGATCAGCGTGGAAGAGATTGTCGGCCATCTCCGCGAAATCGCCGAAAAAGAATCCGTCACCGTTGACGACGAGTCCCTCCACCTGCTCGCTCGCAAAGCAGACGGCGCCCTTCGCGATGCCCTCGGCCTCATGGATCAAGCCATCGCTTTCTGCGGCACAACCATCGATCATCAGGAACTCCTCCGAGCCCTCAACACCGTCGGATCCGATCAGCTCTTCCAGCTCACCGAGATGACCCTCGCAAAAGACACAACCGGCGGCCTCACCATGGTGCAAAACCTGCTACGCGACGGCATCGACATCCAGGAATTTCTCGTCTCCCTAACCGAGCACCTGCGCAACCTCTACGTCGCCGTTCAAACCGACCGTCTATCGCTCATCGATGCCACCCCCGAAACACGGACGCGCTACAAAGCAATGGCCGGCTCCTTTTCCGAAGAAGACCTCCTCCGCATGATGCACATCACCGGAGAAGCGCAAATCCGAATCCGCGACGTGCAACAACCGCGTGTTCACTTCGAAATGATGGTCCTCAAACTCATGCACATGCACCGGTCGGCAGAACTCAGCGAACTGCTCCGGGCGCTAGATGACATAAAAAAAAACGGTAGCATCGATCGTGAATCGCTAAATACAGCGTTTGGAGAGGGTTTTCAGAAAAATAGTCGGGGTGATGGGGATGCTGATGATGTCCGAAACGCGCAGAACGGGGATGCGGGGGATGCTGGTGGTGCCCAAGGTGTGAGTATTGCTGAGGGTGCTGATACTACCAATGATACTTCCGAGGATGGTGATAATGCCGAGGATGCTGATACCACTGCGGTTCCTGACTCTTCCGAGGATGCTGATACCACTGCGGTTCCTGATACTTCAAGTACCGGCACGTCCGGGAGCCAAAATCCAGCCGATGATGCGGACGCATCAACCCGTGAAATTGAAGATGATATTTTCCGGGTGAGGCCAACGCTTGGTTTTGCGAAGGGAATTAGTTCCGGTAGAACTGGTAGGGGCGGTAGTGTTTCCTCTCCATCAGCATCCCGGAACAACGGCGGGGTCGAGCCAAGTGCGTCGGATGAGGGTTTCACTGTGGGGGTGAAGGGTGATGGTCCTGGGGCTGATGGGACTGATCGTGGTACTGATAATGAGACTGATGGCACAGTTCGAGGGACTCATAGTGCTGATCATGGGGCTGGTGACGCTAACCGTGAAAATAATAGCGCTGGTCATGGAGCGGGTAATGGCAGGCGAGGGATTAGTAATAGCGGGCGAGGGATTAGTAATGGCAATCACGGGATTGGTCGTGATGGTTCTTGGATGGATCATGATGGTCGAGGGAAGGATAGCGCCGGAGCTGTGCAGGATGAATCGAAGGAGGGCTTTGATTCTCTGGAGGAGGCGCAAAAACAGTGGGGATATGTGCTGGATTGTGTGCAGCAGGAGGGGCCGGATGTTCTGTTTTATCAGTTGCAGCGAGTGCAGTTGAAGGAGGCGGAGGGGCGGAAGTTGCTGGTCGCAGTGGACAATGAGTTTTCAAGGAATATGGTTGAGGAGAATCAGGAGAGGCTTGCGACGTTGTTTAAACGCGTGTCCGGGCAGCGGGTTCGGGTGATGTGTACGGTTGAAAATCAGAATCGGAAGCCGGAAACGATCCATCCGTATGAGAAGTTTAAGGAGATGCAGAAGAGTGATCCCTTGCTGAAGGATCTGGTGGATCTGTTTGGTGCGGAATTGGATTATGACTGATGGGTGGGGAATCAAGGAATGGAATTAAGAACATCATAAAACATTATGTCACAATTTAATATGGCCGATCTGTTCGGCAAGGTTCAGGATATGCAAGCCAAAATGCAGGAGCTTCAGGAGCAACTGTCCGATCTGATTGTCGAGGCGGAGGCCGGCGGGGGGATGGTGAAGGTGAAGGCGAATGGTAAAAAAGAGATTGTGGGACTAGTGATCGACCGGGATCTGGTGGATCCGCAGGATAAGGAGATGCTCGAGGATCTTGTGATTGCGGCGGTGAACAAGGCGCTGACAAAAGCAGAAGATGCCTCGAAAGAGAAGATGCAGGAGCTTACGCGCGGGTTGATGCCGGGCGGCTTTCCGGGTGGAATTCCGGGTCTGAATCTGTGAATTTTGTAACTGCACCGTAGGATAATCATGCAGATGACATCAGAGGCCCTGGAACGGGCAATTGAGGAGTTGACCCGGTTGCCGGGCACGGGGCGCAAATCAGCGCAGCGGATGGCCGTGTTCCTGCTGAAACAAAAGGATGAAAAGGTGTTTGCACTGGCGGATGCTCTGGTGCAGTTGAAAAAATCGGTGGTGCGATGTTCTTCATGCGGGACGATCACGGAGCAGGATCCTTGCCCGATCTGTGTAAATCCGAAGCGACAAAACGGCGTGATCTGTGTGGTCGAGGAGTTTCAGGATGTGTATCTGATCGAAAAAACCAATGAATTTAGTGGTGTCTATCATGTGCTCGGGGGGTCGATCTCGCCACTCGAGAACGTGGGGCCGGATGATTTGCGGATCCGTGAGTTGTTGGAGCGAGTGCGGATCAGCCGGGAAGGGATGAAAGGAGAGAATACCGTGGAAACAGAAGTGGAAACAGAAGTGGGAGCGGCGGCCCATTCGATGCCAGATCAAACCCCCATCACCGAAGTTGTGCTGGCGCTCAACCCGGATGCGGAGGGAGAGGCCACTGCCTATTACATCAACAAGTTACTGCAGCCGTATAACGTAAAAGTTACGCGCATTGCGTACGGAATTCCGATGGGAACTGAACTGGAGTACATCGACGAGGCCACTCTTGGACGAGCTTTTGCCTCGCGTACTGCCTTTTAAAACCTAAACCTGTCTTGCGGGCATCCGAGTTTGCAGTTTTGTTATTCTTCTGCCGTAGTATTTTTCTTCCAGAGTATCTTTTTAAGCCAAATAATTGTTTTCGAGCAAATATGATTACAAAAATACGTACAAAGCTATTGCTTTTTTTGTTCATCACGAATCCGCTACTTGGGCAACCCGTACAACCCACGGATGTGGGGCTACTAACCAAGCTCGGCCAACAAGCTGAAGCGGGGCAACCTTCCAAACCATGGCAACAATCGGTAGAGTACACCATGGAGATCGACATGGATGCGGCAGCTAATCAGTTTACAGGCTTCCAGGCGTTGCGGTATCAGAACAACTCCCCGGACACCCTGAACCGCGTGTTTTATCATCTCTTTTTCAATGCGTTTCAGCCGGGCAGCATGATGGACAAACGCTCGCGAACCATCGAAGATCCGGACCGGCGGGTGCGTGATCGAATTTTCTACTACGACGACACGGAGATCGGGTATCAACGGGTGAAACAACTCACGATGAACGGGCGCGAGCAGGTTTTCCGCACAGAGGGCACGATCCTCGAGGTGACGCTCGACGAGCCGATTTTGCCGGGTGAGGAGGTGTTGTTCGAGATGGATTTCGAAGCGCAGGTACCGTTTCAGACCCGGCGATCCGGGCGCGACAATCGCGAAGGGATCCGCTTTTCGATGAGTCAGTGGTACCCGAAGATTGCAGCATATGACCAGGACGGATGGCACCCAAACCCGTATGTCGGACGGGAGTTTTACGCACCTTTTGGTCGGTTTGATGTAAAAATCACCCTCGACTCATCGTACATCGTGGCGGCAACCGGGTATCTGCAGGGTACAGAAACGGCCGGGGTGGATGAAGCAGCCGGGTTGGGTGAAACGACGCGAGTGGATGATGTTGCCGGGGTAGACGAAACAACCAGGGTGGACGAAACAACCGACCCCATCACAAAAACAACCTGGCACTTTGTGGCCGACGCCGTGCACGATTTTATGTGGGCAGCCGATCCCGACTACCATCAAGTCACCTACCCCATGGAGAACGGACCACTCCTGCGGTTCTACTATCAAACCGACCCGCTGGACGAATCCGAGCCCGACGCGGACGAAAACAGAGCGGCCCTCGAAAACTGGGAAAAACTACCGGAATACACGGCACGCGCCTTCGAATTCATGAACGAAAACTACGGGGTCTACCCTTACGATGAGTATGTAGTCATTCAAGGGGGTGACGGGGGGATGGAGTACATCATGGGAACCCTCATCACCGGCAATCGATCGCTCTACAGTTTGGTCGGGGTAACCGTGCACGAACTGGTGCACGCCTGGTATCACGGAGTCCTTGGCACCAACGAAACCACCGAGCAGTGGATCGATGAGGGATTTACCGTATACCTGTCCGATATCGTCATGCGACATCTGTTTCCCGATATCTCCGGAAACATCTTTGAACGGCGTCAGTCCGGCTATCTGCGACTCGTGCAAATGGGTCTGGAAGAACCGATGCATATCCACTCCGATCACTACGAGCGAAACGCAGCGTACAGCATGGCTTCCTACACCAAAGGGGCGCTCTACCTGCAAATGCTCGGGTATATCATGGGAGAAGACGCGCTAAAACGAGGTTTGCTTCGTCTGTATGATGAGTGGGCCTTTCGTCATCCCAGTGGAAAAGATGTGCTACGCGTGATGGAGCGGGAAAGCGACATGGTGCTCGATTGGTTCCATGAGTACTGGGTCACTACCACGAAAACGATTGATTATGCGGTTGGGGAGGTGGAGACACCAGTCGACCCATCCCAAGAGCAAACCCTCGTGCGTCTCCAGCGAATCGGCGCGATGCCCATGCCGGTAGACCTGGAGGTGACGTTCAAAGACGGAACCGTGGAGCATCATTACATCCCGATGCGAATCATGTGGGGAGAAAAGCCCAACGAAAACCCGGCGATCAAACGCATCACACACGACGACTGGGTCTGGGTAGATCCTGAATACGAACTCATCATCGACCGGCCGGTACAGGAGATCCTCCGCATAGAGATCGATCCGAGCCAGCGCCTCGTCGACATCAACCGGGAAAACAACCTATACGAGGCTGCGCCATAGAGTAGAGCGGTTCGGGCTCTAGGTCGAGGTCGGGTTCGATGTCGGGCTCGGGCTCAAAGTCGGACTCAAGATCGGCCTCAGCACAAATTCGCATCTTGTCTCCACGCCTTGCCTCCGTACGTCCCTTACTTTTTACCCACGCACGTCCCTTACCCTTTACCCACGCACGTCCCTTACTCTTTACCTCCGTACAACCTCACTCACCCCGCTCCGCCAACAGCCGCAAAAACTCCCGCACCTCATCCGTGTCGTACTTCGCCAAACCCCGCTTCTCC
>PZPG01000082.1 GCA_003045995.1 Bacteroidota bacterium | reverse complement strand
TCCTTCAACCGTCATCCAACGTACCTCCACCCGAAACGCTCCGCTTGGAATGCCCAACTCCTTCAATGAGTCCACAATCTCCGCAGACAATCGCTCCCCGGACGCAACCCGCTGATTGTGAAGTGCCACCGCCGCCCCTTTCAGCACCTCCGCCTGGCTCTCTATCGCAGATTGAAGACGCTCCAGCTCTACATCCATCGATTCCGCCGAACCTAGCTCCCCATCCAAAAACGCCTGATACTCGATCAACTCCGCCACCGATCGCCCATATTTCTTCTGAAGACGATTCAACTCCGACTGCCTCACCCGCAGCTCCTCCAGCCGATCCGGATTAAATTCGATCTGATCCCGATACCGTTCAGTAAACTGTACCGCTTCCTGGATGCTGATCCGCGCCGAACGAACCTCCTCCAAATAGGACTCAAACGCCGGGTCAATGTGTGCCATCTCCTCCAGCGCTGTCTTCAGTGAGTGGATCAAGTCCATCACATTCACCTCATTCTCACTTCCAATCGCTAGCACCGTCTCCGCCTTCATGTTCAGAGTTTCGGCATGATCGAGCAAATGCATCTCCGATTCCATCGCCTCCTCCTCCTCCGGATCCAGGGACGCCGCTTCCAGTTCCCGAAACTGAAACTCATACAGTTCCATCTTATCTGCCAAATCCCGCTCCCGCTTCTGCAGTATCCGAAGTTCCTGTTTCAGCGAAACCATCTGCTCATACTCCTCACGGTACACTTTCAGCAACGGGCGAATATCATCAAACCGATCCAAAACCAGCGCATGATTCTCCTCCTTCAGAAGAAGCTGATGATCGTGCTGCCCGTGCAGATCCACCAAATGATCTCCCACCTGCTTCAAAACCGCAATCGTGACTGGCGTGTCATTAATAAACGCACGACTGCCAGCATCCCGAATCTCCCTTCTCAAAATCAGCTCCTCCCGGTACTCAATCTCCAGCGCTTCCAGCAACTCCCGGATCACAGGGTCCTCCCCTGCCGAAATCGTGGCCTCAGCAATCGCCTTCCGTGAACCTTTGCGAATCACTTCGGTATCGGCCCGTTCGCCCAAAATCATATTCAACGCTCCCACGATCACCGATTTTCCCGCCCCGGTTTCCCCCGTCAGCACCGATAACCCTTGCCCGAACGTGATCTCCAGTTCATCGATTAACGCAAAATCTTTGATGTACAGTTGTTGAATCATACTCGTCCCTCCAATCGTAAAAATGCCAATAAATCGTGTTTTGTTTCGGGTTGATTTAGTTCCTAAGTGGCCGCAAATACACCCATGAAGCGCCCGCTACAAGAATCAAAATCCCTGCATATAGCCAGATACCAATCATTTCCCCCCAAGCTTCGGATGTTGCAAACCAGGTGCCCGCTATATCGGCTCCAAACACCATGATGGCTGCAAACAACATCAACCCCAAACTTCGAAGCAACCGATACTCTACGCGCAACACATTCCGACTGATTCGGCCCAATGTGAGTGCCATCACCCCGTAACTGCACAACGTTGCAACGGCTGAACCGGTCATGCCAAAGAGCGGAATGAGTGCCACATTCGCCACCACCGTCACCAGCGCTCCCAGCAGTGTAATTTTGTAGAGCACGCGGGTTTTTTCTTTGATAAAGATGCCGGAGGAAAAATTGATGTACCAGCCATGAAACCAATATGCCAGCAATAAATAGGGCACAATGTCGAGTCCAGCCCAGTAAGAGGGGTGGATCAGGGAAGCCTCGAGTATCGGAATACGGATCGCTACAATCTGCTCCCGAAAGAGGCTCACAGCTACAAATACTACTGCAGCGACTGCATGAAATGCCATGAATGCTCGCCCAAACAGTGCACTGGCGTCTTCCGCACGTGAGTGACGCATAAAAAAGGGCTGCCAGGCCATCCGGTACATCTGAACAAACAGCAGCATAAAAACCGCCAGTTTGTAACACGCATTGTAGATTCCAACCAGGTCCTCCGGTGTTGTTCCTGCGCCATAGATCCGCTCTGCGTCTGCCGCATCCATACCACTAAGCAGAAACCGATCGAGCATTTCGTTGATGGCGTATCCAATTCCGGCCGGCACAAACGGCCAGCCAAAATGAAACGCTTTTTGTAACAGCGCCGGGCTCCAAATGCCCTTCAGCATCGGACTTGTCAGTGCCCATGCCAGCAAGGTCATCACAACCGACGCAATGAGATTGGCCACAAATACCGCCTCGATTCCCATGTCTAGCACCAAAAGCAGGTAGAAATTTAGCCCCAGGTTCACGGCAACATGGCCAATTCGCAATGCGGCAAATACAGACGCTTTTCGAATCAGACGTAATTCGGCCATCGGCACAATAGACAACGTATCAAACCAAAGAATCCCGATCATCAGCAGGAAGATGCCGGAGGTGTCGGGAGTGAGTGACAATAATGGGAGAAAAAGTGGCATCATGAGCCACAGCAACAAAGAGAGCAAACTTGCAAACCCCAACAGAGCCAGCTGCAAAGTCTTAAATACATTTGGCGCTTCTTTGCGGTCTTCTGCGTAGCGAATGTAGGCCGATTCCATTCCGAAGGTAAACAGTACATTCAGAAAAGCCACTGCTGCGTACACCAGTCCGATTACCCCATACTGTGCAGGCCGAAACAGATCCGTGTGAAAGGGTACTAGCAGATAGTTCAAAAACCGGGCAAGCACGCTACTGATGCCATAAATAACCGAATCAGAAAAGAGTTCTTTTAACCTGCTCATGGTTCATGAACTGATGTTGACCTGATTTTAACCTGATTTTAACCTGATTATGCTTGCCCCGCTGTGCTATTCCTTTCCTGCACGTTTTTCCAACAGTGACTGAACTGCAAGAACACCTAACAGATAACTGTCGGCACCAAACCCAGCGATGACCCCATCCATCTCCCTGGCGGTCAAACTTCGTTCCCGAAACTCTTCACGCGCATGAATGTTGGAGAAATGAACCTCTACTTTAGGCAGAGAAACCAGCTTCAGCGCATCCAGAATCGCAACGGATGTGTGACTAAACCCGCCAAAATTTGCAATGATGCCATCAAAACCATTCTGTTCCGCCTGCTGCAGTGCATCGATCAGAGTTCCTTCGTGATTGCTCTGTACAAACTCGAATTTCAAATCCGGCAACGCATTTGCAAGCATCATCTCCAGATCATGCAACGTTGCCGAGCCGTACACTTCCGGCTCCCGTAGCCCCAACTTGTTCAAATTCGGCCCGTTCAGTACAAGGATCTTTTTCATGGGTTACCTCCTGCTTCGTGTCCTGCTTCCTGCCCCGTATCCCCTCCAGCATCCACTCCAGCACCAACTCCAACATCCCCTCCAGCACCAACTCCAGCTCCAACATCTCCCCACGCAACCCGAATCCTCTCCGCCACCGCTTCCATCTCCTCCGCCGTTACATCCACCGGATTTCCAAGCGCAGCATGCTGCCCCTCACGATAGATCGGAATCAAATGAACGTGCGCGTGAGGCACCTCCAGACCCTCCACCACAACACCCGTACGAATTGGTTGCAGTGCCCGATCCATCGCCTTTGCCACCCTTCTTGCAAATAACATCAACCCGCTGAAATCCGCCGCCTCCAGATCAAAAAGATAGTCCGTTTCCCGTTTCGGCACCACCAGTGTATGCCCTTTAGCCGCCGGACGAATATCCAAAAACGCAAAATAACCCTCATTTTCGGCGATTTTGTAACAAGGAATCTCCCCTTCTATGATTTTCGTAAAAATCGTTGCCATGGTTTTCTATTTTGGACAAATTTGTGTAATATGATAAAAAGCGTTTCGAAAGGTATCAAACCTTTCATTGAATTGTGTTCTTTTTCTTATGATTTATTCGCTGAATCGTTTGATTTTAAGTGGCTCAACTCATTATCTTTGCCAACCGTTTTAACCGGTCCGAATCGGTAGCTCAGTTGGTAGAGCAGCGGCCTTTTAAGCCGCGGGTCGTGGGTTCGAGCCCCACCCGATTCACACATTTTACGAATCTCTCTTGATTAACCCTTATTGGCTGATACCCGGTAGGGGTTATTTTTTTTGGGTTGATGCCATTGCTCGCTCCCCCTATTCTCCCCCCTTTTCCATTTTTTTATTTCAGAAACCCTCATAAAATCTTAGATTCAAGATCGAGACTCTATCATCCAAGAAACCTCACACGCGCCTCCTATGATTCACATCCGGGCTCTCCTTGGCATCACCCTTTTCGGCTGGCTGCTCAACCTGTTCCTCCCTTGGTGGGCGGTCCTCATCCCAGCCCTTGCTTTTTCTATATGGTTCATTGAATCGGCCCGCACCGCACTCCTTACCGGTTTTTTGGGCGGCGCAATCGCCTGGTTTGCACAGGCCCTGTTCACCCACTTTCTCAATGATGGCATCCTCACAACCCGCATCGCTGAACTGTTTGGACTTGGAAATCCATGGCTTCTTCTTTTTCTTTTCTTTGTGATGGGGGGGCTAATCGGCCTAGCGGGAAGCATCACAGGATACCAGTTAAAACGATCCCTCAAACCAGCCTGAAACAGACGGGACCCATTATTATGAGTGAAATTCCATCTATCGACAAATCACGACTACCCGACAACCCTGGAGGAAAGGATGAGGGACCTGAGGGCTCTGGGTCGAAGGGACCCAAGGGTTCCGGATCCAGTTCCGGTTCTCCCGCCGTAAAACGCTCATTGTTCACACGATTTCTCGACTTTGTCGAATGGCTCGGCAACCTATTACCACACCCTGTAACGCTCTTTGCCATCTTTGCTCTTGGCGTGGTGCTTATCAGCGGGCTGGCCGAGTGGCTGGATTGGAGTGCAGCAGATCCCCGGCCTGAGGGAGCCAGAGGACGGGCCCCCGACGGAGTGATCCGGCCGGTGAGTTTACTCAATGCCGAGGGGCTTCGCATGATTGTCACCGGTCTGGTGAGCAATTTTACCGGGTTTGCACCACTCGGTGTCGTATTGGTTGCCCTTCTCGGGGTTGGCGTGGCGGAACACTCCGGTCTCATCAATGCCGTGATTCGTGGGATCGTGCTCAAAGCTGCCTCTTTTGAACCAAAAAATCGCATCCTAAACGTCATCCTCAAGCCCAAAAACCTGGTAACGGTGGCCATCTGCTTCGCAGCTGTAGTTTCCAATACAGCATCTGAAATGGGATACGTGGTCCTTGTTCCTCTCTCTGCGGTCATTTTTCATTCGATGGGTCGCCACCCACTGGCCGGCCTAGCCTGTGCGTTTGCCTGTGTGTCTGGTGGCTATAGCGCCAATGTTTTGCTGGGTACGATCGATCCGCTCTTAGCCGGACTTACCCAAGAAGCCGCTCAGATTATCGACCCTGATTACATTGTGGTCGCGACGGCCAACTACTACTTCATGTTTGTAAGTACGTTTCTCATCACCTTCACCGGAGCGTTCGTTACGCTCAAGATTGTCGAACCCAAATTGGGCACCTACGATGAAAGCATGGCCATGGAAGATCTCTCCAAAGAGGTCTCTATGGATCCCCTCAGCCCACAAGAGATTCGCGCCCTCAGGTGGACGGGCGTGGCTGTACTGGTGATGTTCTCCATTCTCGCCCTTACCATCGTGCCGGAAAATGGAGTACTTCGAAATCCGGAAACCGGTGACTGGAAAAACTCTCCCTTCCTCCGCGGGATTGTGACCTTCATCTTCATCTGTTTCCTCATCCCCGGATTCGTGTATGGACGCCTTGTCGGTACCATGAAATCCGACCGGGATATTATCAAAGGGATGGCTGGTGCCATGTCTACCCTGGGTCTATATATTGTGATTGTTTTCTTTGCGGCTCAGTTTGTGGCGTATTTTGGATGGAGTAATCTGGGCCAAATTTTTGCGGTGAAAGGGGCAGAGCTTCTGCAAAGCCTGGGTGCAACCGGCCCCATCATTTTCATTGGATTCATTTTGGTTTCGGGCGGTGTGAATCTTATGCTCGGTTCTGCCTCCGCGCAATGGGCCGTCACCGCTCCCATCTTTGTTCCTATGCTGATGCTGATTGGCTACACACCGGAAATTATTCAGGCCGCTTACCGTATCGGTGACTCAGTCACGAACATCATCACCCCAATGATGAGCTATTTTGGCCTGATTCTCGCATTTGCCAACAAATACGACAAAGATCTGGGGATCGGCACCATTATCTCGATGATGCTCCCCTACAGCATCTTTTTCATGATCGGTTGGATTGCCCTGTTCTATATCACCATTTTTGGTCTGGGAATGCCGGTTGGACCTGGAGAGGAGATCTACTACATCATGGACAGCATGCCAAAATAAATTGTAATCTTTTCTTTACCCTGCGGGAAATTTTTCTTTATCTTTCTGAAACCCAAACGAGATGATGAAGAAATTTTTTCAGACACGTCCATTTCAGGCACGCTCACTACAGGCGCAACTTTCCGGTGAAAAATTCCGGCACCCCAAGTCAAAGCACAGATCTCCCCAGTGCGCCAACGGGGATATTCCCGCATTTCCACTTTCAGCCAATCCGACGCGGTTTCCGTTGTCGGATTTTTTTTTGCCAGCTGATCCCTCATTATTCCCATTATTTCTCCCAACATTTCCATCAGCATTTCTCATCATTTCCAAGGATAGGGAGCATCCCATCACCCCATCACCCCAAATAAACGGCTTCCATGACTCCACTACACCCTGAAATCACTCCGGCCATCCTCGCCCTGTCCGACGGAACCATCTTGAAAGGCCAGGCCATCGGCCACATCGGAACGACCGGTGGCGAGCTGTGCTTCAACACCAGTATGACCGGCTATCAGGAAATTTTCACCGATCCCAGCTACTACGGGCAGCTTATGATGATGACCTACCCACACATCGGCAACTACGGAACCATGTCTCGGGATGATGAGGCGACCCGAGTGATGGTAGCAGGTCTCATCGTTCGTGCCTTCTCCCATGACTTCAGCAACCCGCTTGCCGACGGAAGCCTGCAGACCTATCTGGAGCGCAATCGCGTAACGGGAATATCCGGTATCGACACCCGCATGCTCGTCAAAAAGATCCGATCTGAAGGGGTGATGAACGCCGTAATCAGCTCAGAGCATCACACACCGGACGAATTGGTACAGATGGCTCGCGAATGGGACTCGATGAAGGGACTCGAACTCGCCACCAAAGTGACCCGCCGGGAGTCACAAACCCTTCCCGGTGACGGTCCCTACCGTATCGCCGCCATGGACTACGGCATTAAACAGAACATCCTCAATAACTTTACCTCCCGCGGCATCACCGTTCGGGTGTTTCCCGCCGAGACCTCTCCGGAAGAGGTTGCCGCCTGGAATGCCGATGGATATTTTTTCAGTAACGGTCCCGGCGACCCTAACGCATCGGCTGGATACGGTCTGCCCGTCGTGGAGATGGCCAAATCAACCGGAAAACCGATGTTTGGCATCTGCCTCGGACACCAGCTTATGGCCCTCTCGGAGCAGATTCCCGTTCGGAAGATGCTGGTTGGCCATCGCGGAGCCAATCAACCTGTGAAAAATACCACCACAGGCCTCGTAGAGATCACCACCCAGAACCACGGATTTGCTGTGGACGAAAGCGCCATCGATGGCGAAATCGCACGAATATCCCATGTGAACCTCAACGATGGGACCATTGAGGGGCTGGAATTCCAGCGCTTCAACGGCTTTTCGATTCAATACCATCCAGAGGCCTCACCCGGGCCACACGACTCTGCCTACTTGTTCGA
>PZPG01000081.1 GCA_003045995.1 Bacteroidota bacterium | reverse complement strand
TGCTCGCCGGGGTGATGTCCATGTCCTCGCCGGTAGAGATCCATCAGGTGAACGCAGAAACCGGAGAAATGACTCCTTTTTCACAGGTCAACGATGAATTTTTGGCGGGCCTCACACTGGGTGAAGTAACCGAACGATGGGTGACCACCACAGACGGCAAAAAGATGAAAGTGTGGGTGATCCTCCCGCCAGGGTTTGACGAATCCAAACAATATCCGGCGCTGCTGTATGCACAGGGTGGCCCCCAAGGGACTGTATCTCAATTTTTCTCCTACCGATGGAATTTTCAGGTCATGGCCGAGGCAGGATACGTGGTGGTTGCCCCCAACCGTCGTGGATTACCATCGTTCGGGCAGGACTGGAACCTGGAGATCAGCGGGGATTGGGGTGGACAGGCGATGCAGGATCTTCTTTCAGCAATCGACGATGTAAAAATGGAGCCGTGGGTAGATGAGGATCGACTTGGCGCAGTGGGCGCTAGTTTTGGCGGGTATTCCGTTTTTTGGCTAGCCGGAAATCATGAGGATCGGTTTGATGCGTTGATCTCCCATGCCGGAGTATTTGATTTGACCTCGATGTACGGCTCCACCGAGGAGATGTTCTTTGTGAATTTTGATCTCGGAGGCGCCTACTGGGAGGAGCCGCAGCCTGTAAGCTATGATCTGCACTCACCCCATCTCTACGTGCAAAACTGGGACACACCGATCCTCATCATTCATGGAGAACGGGACTACCGAGTTCCATTGTCACAAAGCATGCAGGCCTTTACGGCAGCAAAAGCACTCGGAGTGGAGAGCCGTCTGCTCCTATTCCCGGAAGAGAACCACTGGATCCTGACCCCGCAAAACAGCCTGCTGTGGCACCGTGAATTCTACGGATGGCTCGACCGCTACCTGAAGTGATGCGTCTTAAAGTGATGCGTGCTTTCGAGATACTAAAAAGTACGCTTATGGAAATACGCATAGGGAAGTGCGGATAGTGAACTACCCATAGAAAAGTACTCGTATGAAACTACACACAGGGAAGTGCACACAGGGGACTACCCAAACAGAGATCACTGGCGCAGCCAGCGCCAGATGTCCTTGAATTTCGCGGAGCTTCCGTAGCTGAGGATTCCCACTTTATAGATTTTGGCGCTTAGCAGCATCGTTCCGTAGAACGTGAGCACCATCAAGGAAAGCGTGAGTGCGATCTGCCAGAATGGAACCTCCCCAATCGCTAGACGGGTAATCATGATGATCGGCGCAAAAAACGGCACCATCGAACTCACCACCGTCAGCATCCCATCCGGATTCTGAAACGCCTGCAACAATATAAAATAGGAGATCATAATCGGTGCCGTTATTGGCAAAGCCAATTGCTGCGTATCCGTTTCCGAATCCGCAGCTGCGCCGATCGCCGCAAACAACGAACTATACAGAAAATACCCCGTCACAAAAAACAACACAAAATAGATCACTAGCGACGCCTCAATCTCCGGAATCATCATAAATGATGGCAACTCCTGCTGCGCCATCTCCGTGGTCACCGTCCGGTCCTCCATCATCCCGATCACCAGCGCCGCAATCGGAGCCGCCGACGCCATCAACACCAGCAACGTTAACAACCAGATCCCAATCTGCGTAATCGCCAGCGACCCAACCCCCAGCATTTTCCCAATCAAAAGCTCGATCGGCTTCACCGACGATGCAATCACCTCAATAATCCGGTTTGTCTTCTCCTCAATCACCCCGCGCGTCAAATACCCGCCATACCCCACAATCGAAAAGATGATAATCCCACCCATCGCTAGTCCAATAATCGAGAAGAACGCCGTATCATCCTGTTTCTCCTCACCCTCCTCCGTCAGAATCCGCGAATCCAACCCGATCCGCGTCGTAAAAATCTGCTGAATCTCCTCGGAAACCTCTGCCCGACGCAAACGCTCCTCCCGGAACAGATCTCTCATATCATCCCGAACCGAACTTAAAAAAGTAAGCCCACCCGATCCGTCGTAGATCATCTCCAGTGGCCGGTTCTCCGTAATATTCTCCTCCTCAATGACAATGAAACCGTTAATCGCCCCGCTTTGCACAAACGCTCGCAGCGAATCGACCGGCGTGTCCGAAAAGTCGGTGTACAGCTCCGGATCCAGCGCCACCAGCGAATCCACCATCACTTCCGTCCGATCATGGATCGCGATCTCGTAACTCACGTCGCTCTCCCACAACGCAATAAAAATCCCGATCCCATACACCGCAACGATCCCCAGCGGCACCAAAAGCGTAGCCGCTATAAACCCCTTGCTCTTCACGCGGGTGATATATTCCCGCCCCATAACCAATCGAATCTGCTTCCAATTCATGATATCTGTATTCGTTTTCTAATGATTAATCTTTCTCACAGTCAAGCACCCCATCAAACCAACTCCTCCTTTCTCACCTGATCTTCCCCAACCGTCGATATAAAAATTTCCGTCAACGATGGCTCCACCAACTCAAACTTATGAATCCGGGCATGCGCCATCGCCGTCCGCAACAACTCCTGCGGATCCTGCTCCTCCAGCAGGCGAATCTCCGCAAAATTCGTCGACCGATTATTAATCCGTACACCCTCCAGCGCATCCACAAACGAGCCATCCCCATCATACTCCAGAAGCACCGTATTCTCCCCAAAACGCTTTTTAATCTCCCGCAGATTCCCTGTCAACACTACACGACCGCGATTAAACAAACAGATATCATCACACATCTGCTCCACCTGCTCCATCCGATGCGTCGAAAATAAAATCGTCTTCCCGCGACTGCGAAATTCCAGAATAATCTCCTTCAAGAGCTCACTATTAATTGGATCCAGCCCGCTAAACGGCTCATCAAAAATAAAAATATCGGGATCATGCAAAATCGTCGAAATAAACTGAATCTTCTGGCTCATGCCCTTGCTCAGCTCACCGACCGTTTTCTGATGCCAGTCCGACGCGTCAAACCGTTCCAGCCAGTACCGAATCCGCTCCTTCGCCTCCTCCTTTCCCATCCCTTTCAGCCGCGCCAAATAGATCAGCTGCTCCCCAATCTTCATCTTCTTGTAGAGCCCGCGCTCCTCTGGCATATACCCAATCAGCCGCTGCGATTCCGGTCCAACCTCCTCCCCACGAATCCGGATCGACCCGCTATCCCGCTGAATGATGTAATTGATCATGCGAATCGTGGTCGTCTTCCCCGCCCCGTTCGGCCCCAGCAGCCCAAAAATCCGCCCCTCCGGCACATCAAAAGAAACATTCTGCACGGCGTGCGTTTTACCAAACGACTTACTCACATCACGAATCGAAATAGGATGAATTGTACTCATTATTCAAAAATTTAAGCTGTTTGTTCCTTTTACTGTTTGTTTTTCGGGTTGATGCGACTCGCGACCGGGCTCGGGACTGCACCATCACTTGCGAGGCAGGCCCAACAAACGGGTCAAAGCCGCCTTGCGAATCAAACCTAGCTACATGGACAACTGCCAGGACAGGTGCACAACGCATGAGGCGCATAACGTATCAGGCGCATAACGCATCAGGCGCATAACGCATCAGGCGCACAACATAGCCATTTACAACATTCTCAAAAGTATCGATTCACAGTGTCATATTACAATGGTATCAAAAATTTAATGCTCAAGTACTCAAGTGCTCAAGTGTTCAAGTGCTCATATACTCATGAAGTCCTGCTCATGAAGACCTCCTCATAAAATCCTCCTCCTAAAATCCTGTGCGCTCCTGACTTCGGTAAATGGCAACTGCAATTGACCGCAGAACTCAGTAGATTTGGCAAGTTTAATTTAGAATGTTTTCCATTTATGAACATCTACCATATCTCTGCAGAGTGTTATCCGGCGGCCAAAGCAGGCGGGCTCGCCGATGTTGTCGGATCTCTCCCTAAATATCAACGAAAAGCCGGAATCCAATCATCCGTCATTCTTCCACACTATCTCACACCATGGATCCGAGGTCAGGAAACGGAAGTGATCTACCGGGGCAACGCACCGATTCGTGGCGCGATGTTCGACTTTTCTGTAAGCCGGATCGATAGCAGCGTTCTCGGGTTTGATCTGTACCTTATATATATCGATAATCGATTCGATCGACCCGGTATTTACATCGACCCGTGGACCGGACACCCGTATTGGGACGAAGCAGAGCGCTACTTCATGTTCCAGATTGCGGCACTGGAATGGCTGGCATCGCTCCCGGAAAAACCCGATCTCATCCACTGCCACGATCATCACACCGCACTGGTTCCGTTCATGATGAAGGAGGCATTTCGGTTTGATGGATTTCGGGAAACACCCTCCGTTTTGACGATTCACAACGGCGAGTATCAGGGGCGTTATGCGATGGATCGCTACGTGGAACTTCCGGCATTTAATTTGGAGCATCTGGGTCTGCTCGATTGGGAGGGGCAGATGAACTCACTGGCGACCGGCATCAAAACAGCATGGAAAGTAACGACTGTATCGGAGGGGTATATGCAGGAGTTGCTGGGCTTTTGTCACGGGCTAGAGTCATTGCTACAGGCCGAGGAGCCAAAAACCATGGGAATTTTGAATGGGATTGATACCGATACCTGGAACAGCTCTACCGACCCGCTTTTGCCGTATCACTATAATCGGAAAACCTTCCGCAAAGGAAAGCAGCAAAACCAGCAGGATCTTCGCAATCAGTTTCATCTGGCAGACGGCCCGCCCCTGATCTCCTTTATTGGTCGGCTGGTGCTGGAAAAAGGAGCTGATCTCATTCCAGACCTGGTTCGTGACGTTTTGGATCGCGGACTGGATGTTGTATTTTTGATGCTGGGCACGGGTAGTCCGGAGATCGAGAGAATGTTTGAAGAGCTGAACCACGCCTACCCCGGGAGATTTTTTGCAAAATTGGAGTATAATGAATCACTGGCCCATCAGATCTATGCGGGAAGTGATTTTATTCTCATGCCGTCGAGGGTGGAGCCATGCGGTCTCAATCAGATGTATGCGATGCGTTATGGCACCATTCCGATCGTTCGTGCAACGGGTGGCCTGGCAGATACCGTGAAAGACATTTCGTTGGAAGGGGGATACGGCCTTGTGTTTGATCAGTTTTCAAAAGAGGAAGCGCTGAGATCGCTGGAGCGTGCTTTAGAGCTTTTTCAAGATAAAAAACGGTTTGATGGAATTCGACGCGAGATAATGGCGTTTGATTTCTCATGGGAAGCTTCGGCGGGTGTGTATCAGGAGATGTATCGTTCCCTGCTGAAACTAGCCGGAACCCGCTAAACTGGGATTTCCTTACATTGGATATATTCAAAACTGGATATCCCCACAACTGGGTATCGCCAAAACTGGGGTTCGCCAAAACTGGATACTCCCAAAACCCGAGAAGTATTTCCATCACCCCGACAAATTAGAGAAGCACCCGACAACACACAGTAACTACCCATAGCGCCCAGTAACAATACCAAGCATCACCCCGCAATACCAAGCATCACCCTGCAACGAACCCACAAATTTCCGAAAAGGATTCCCCTCAATCTAAAAAATCTACCATTATGCTAAAAAATACCATCGCTATCATTCTTGGAGGAGGCCGCGGGACCCGTCTCTTTCCGCTCACCAAGGACCGAAGTAAGCCGGCTGTGCCGATTGCAGGGAAGTACCGTCTGGTGGATATTCCGATTTCGAACTGTCTGAATTCGGGGATTCGAAAAATCTATGTGCTGACGCAATTTAACTCGGCATCGCTGAACCGGCACATCAAGAACACCTACAACTTCGATAATTTTTCGGATGCATTTGTGGACATTTTGGCGGCGGAGCAGACTCCGAAGAGTACGCACTGGTTTCAGGGGACGGCGGATGCAGTGCGTCAGTCGTTGCATCATTTGCAGAATTACGATCATGAGTATGTGTTGATTTTGAGCGGGGATCAGCTGTATCAGATGGATTATGAGAAGATGATGCAGCATCATAAAGAGAGCGGGGCGGGGCTTACGGTGGCAACGATTCCTGTGAATGCCGAGGATGCGACCGGGTTTGGCATTATGAAAACGGATGTGGACGGGATGATTGAGAGTTTTGTGGAGAAGCCGGCGGCGGCGGAGCTTGGGGAGTGGAGTTCCGAGACGTCGGATGAAATGAAGGCGCAGGGGCGGAACTACTTGGCAAGTATGGGGATCTACTTGTTTGATAAGGATTTGATGCGACGCTTATTTGATGAGAATCCGGATGCGGTCGATTTTGGGAAGGAGATTATTCCGAAGGCGATCGCGGAGGGGGCAAGTGTGCTGAGCTTTCCCTTTAGTGGGTATTGGGCGGATATCGGGACGATTCAGTCGTTTTTTGAGGCGAATCTGGATTTGACGAATCAGGTTCCGCAGTTTAATATGTATGATAATGATCGGCTGATCTACACGCGTGCAAGGTTGTTGCCGGCATCGAAGATGACCGGGACGGCGCACGAGCGATCGGTGATTGCCGAGGGATGTATCATTGAGGCAAGCCGGATCGAGCATTCGGTGATTGGGATTCGTTCACGGATTGGGCGGGGGACAACCATTACCGACTCGATTGTGATGGGGAACGATTATTTTGCAACGGAGAAGGATTTTCGGGAGGAGTCGCCGGAGCATCCGTTAATGGGGATCGGGGAACGATGCAATTTGACGCGTGTGATTGTGGATAAAAATGCGCGGATTGGGCACGATGTGAAGATCGAGGGGGGAGCACACCTGGAGGATGGAGATCATGGGTTGTATCACGTAGTGGACGGGATTGTAATTATTCCAAAGGGAGGGGTGATACCGGATGGCTTTCGGGTGTAGAAGCGTCTGAGTTGGTTGTTCACAATTCCGTAACATAGCAGGGTGGAGAGTGACAAAAATATTATAGATATTGTAGGTCTATAGTACTGCACATTTTGGCGATTTGTGCAGTTAGAGCATTTTATGGAATTTGGCTGTGCTCTGTGATGCAATACGTGGACTTATGCTATATACGTGGATTTGTATTAAGAACAAATTCGGATATTCTGTTTTAGCAGAAGAATCGACGAATCGATGAGCCGACGAAACCAAACCAAACCAAACACCAACCAAAAACAACATCAATATGAAATCAAAAACAATACAGCTACTCGGAGTATTCTTGCTCTCTGTTCTTGTCTCATTTGCCGGGACATCGATCCTGAAAGCACAGGGATTTGAAGATTTTTCCAACCTAGACCACTCCACTTCCTCCTATATCGATAGTTCTTTCGTCGGGAATGACGGAATCACGTGGACCTACAAACAGTCAGCTGGCAATCAGACAATCAATGGAAAAGCGTTGACTTTCGGGCGCAACCGAACACCCGATGCCGAATTAACATCCTCCCTCATTACGGGGGGAATCGACTCCCTCAAATTCAACTACAAGCAAACATTTTCCAGCAATGTGAATCTTAATGTGTATGTGAATGATGTCCTGGTTGGAAATGTCACAAGTAGCAGCGAGACAAATGTTGTAAAAAATGCAGCGATTGCAGTCTTTGTTTCCGAAGATGCGGTGATACGATTTTCGAATGAATTGACCGGTGCAGGACAGGTGACATTGGACGATATAAGCTGGGGATCCTTTGCAGGGGGTGTTCCGGTCTTGACTGCGAGTACGTCAGAATTAGATGGGTTTTCCTACGATTTGGGAGCAGGGCCATCCGCTTCACAGGCATTTACAGTTTCCGGAAGTTCATTGCCCGATAGCGTTTCTGTCGTGGCAACTGGTGATTTTGAAGTATC
>PZPG01000080.1 GCA_003045995.1 Bacteroidota bacterium | reverse complement strand
GTGGATGAGATTCATCGATGGAATAAGGCCCAGCAGGATGCGCTGCTCCCTCATCTGGAGTCCGGGGTGATCACGCTGGTGGGGGCGACCACGGAAAACCCGTTTTATTCGCTTGTGAACCCGCTTTTGTCGCGATGCCAGCTTTTCGAATTGTATCCGCTGCAGCATGAGGATGTGCGAAGGATGCTCGAACGGGCGGTAGCAGATGTCGATCGAGGGCTGGGATTCATGGAATTGCGTGTGACGGAGGTGGCGCTCGACTATCTTGCGGAGATGGCCGGCGGGGATATCCGGAATGCACTAAACGCATTGGAGGTGGCGGCGCTTTCGACGCCTCGGAAGGCGGACGGTGCGGTGTACATCGATCTGGAGATTGCAAAAGAGTCGATTCAGAAGCGAAATGTGCGGTACGACCGGGGTGGGGATGAACACTATCACTATGCGTCGGCGCTTATCAAGTCGATGCGCGGATCGGATGTGGATGCGTCACTGTATTGGTTGTGCGCTATGCTGGATGGGGGCGAGGATCCCAATTTTCTCTTTCGCCGGTTTCTGATTTTTGCATCGGAGGATGTTGGGATGGCGGATCCGTATGCACTCGGGGTGATTCAGGCGGCTCACGAGGCGTTTCTCAAGACCGGGATGCCGGAGGGGTTCTATTTTTTGTCTCATGCGGCGATCTTTTTGGCGCTCTCTCCCAAAAGCAATAGCACGAAGGCGATTTTCGATCTGCAACGCGAGATTCGGGAACACGGGGTGATGGAGGTGCCGCCCTGGCTTCGCGACAAAACGGCGAATGCAAAAGAGGCTCGGTATCTGGGACGCGAAAATGCCAGTGATGACTATCGGTATCCGCATAACTATCCGTTTCACTGGGTCGATCAGCGGTATTTGCCGGAGTCGTTGAAGGGGAGGGAGTGGTTTGAACCGGGGACGCAGGGACGTGAGGCAAGCTTGTGGGAACGGTTGCGGAAAATTCGTGAGCAGCCGTGAGATGAAGTTCGGGTGCGGTGCAGCAGAGGCGGGCTTATTGCAGCAGTTGTGGAAGATTCGCGAACAGAAGTAAGGTGAAGTGGTTGTGAGGTGAGAAAGACCGTATTCTCCGGTCAAAGAGAATACGATTCTGTTTTTTGTGGTTTGGCTGTCAAAACAATGGTTCGATGTGTGGGTTATTTGATGAGGTTTAGTCGTTTTGTTTGCGTGAATTCGCCGCTTTGCAGTCGGTAGAGGTACACCCCGCTGGATAGGTTGCCTGCGTTGAAGGATACCGTGTGGTACCCAGCCGATCGCTGGCCGTCGACCAGCGTGGCAACTTTTTGTCCCAGCATATTGAACACCTCCAGGGTAACATCCGACGCTTCGGGGAGAGCAAACTGGATGGTTGTGCTCGGGTTGAAGGGGTTCGGATAGTTCTGGCTGAGTTCGATTGCGGTGGGCAGGGTTGTGCTCTCCATGGTGGCTGGTTCGATCAGGATCTGGTCGATGCCTTCCGGGATCTCGATGGATGTTCCGGATTCGAAGATCTGCTGTCGTACCTGCTGACGGTTGGCGAGCAGGGTCACTTGCCACGAGTCGTGTTCGATGGTGCTGGTAGCCGCGGTGTTGCTTGCAGCCTCTGTGTTGGTTGCAGCCGAAATGGAGAGTGCGATCGGCTCGGTTCCTTGCATGAGGTCGATCGAGACAGCTTGGGTATCGGTGATCCAGAGGTTTCCGCTCAGCCGGGCGTCGAAGACGCCAGCAGGGGGACGTGGCGGGAGTGCCATGGCCAGTGGATGGTGGTCGCCTTCGATCGCCGCCCCGAAGTAGAGGTCGCGGGTGCGGGTGTTGGCGTGGGTTTGGGTTTGTGCGTAGTTTTGCGGTGCGCTAGAGGATGAGGATGTCGCTTCGTTGTGTGCACCAGTCTCGGCCGCTGCACCCGAAACCAGCGTCACTTTGTGGAAGCGACTCAGGTGTTCTTGTCGGCGTAGGAGCGACGTGTCGCCGGCGACTGCGTTGCCGGTGCCATCACCAATACCACCACCAGAGCCTTCCCCGATGCCGGCATTGTCGCTAGCCTGCCCGCCTTCCACCCCGCCAGAAAGTCCTTCTGTTCCCCCTGCAGGCACGATCTCGATCGTGCCTGGCTGAGACGCGGCCACCCAGTACCCAAGCCCGGGTATGATATCGGCTGGAGTCACATACCCATCATCATACCCGTAAACAGACCCAGGAATAATCAGACTACCCGAATCCTGGATTTGACCAACAACCCCACCGCCAGAGATCATATTCCAATCCTCTTCGAGTTCCAAGGTCACACTTCCAAGAGCATTACCCGGGAAGGTAACTTCCTCTCCGCTTTGCATATTTAACCAGTAGCCAACGCCAGATTCCATCAAATCTTCCTCGATGTAGGTGCTCGAAAATCGGTATAGCGTATTCTCGGTTGCGTTTGTAAACAGATCCAGGTAATTCTGCGCTTCTGCATCGGTTGGAAGACCAACCATCGCCCAGCCTGGAGCGTAGTACTGGGTCACAGGAGTAGAATTGCTCTCATCCAGCTCATCCCCAAGAATCGTCCAGCCAAGACTACCAACCAACGTATTTCGGGCCGATTCGTTCGAGTAGCGTAAGCCTTCCGCACCAAGAACCATGCCGGCAGGCGTGGTTTCGGCATCCGCCCACCCTTGCAGCGTAGCATTGTAATTGCTTCGGGAAAGACCAGCGTCATCGAGCATGCCCGTGAGTCCGCTGAAGGCAAGCCCGCTATCCCCATCAACCCCTTGCGTTAAGGCACTCAAATTCCATCCACCCAGCGATTGGTCAAACATCGATGCATTTCGGAACATCTCTTCCATACTGCTCACAGATGAAACATTCCAACCGCCAATCGCTTGTGCAAATTGCCGTGCATTGAAGAACATTCGGTCCATGTCTGTAACATTCGACACATTCCACGCAGTGATATCTGCATCAAAGAGTACAGCACTTCGGAACATCTCTTCCATCGTTACGACATTTCCTACATTCCACGAATCCAAATCACGATTGAAGAGCGTGGCCGACCGGAACATACCCGACATATTCGTCACGTTTCCAACATCCCAGCTGTTCAGCTCCTGATTAAAATTCACCGCACCGGAAAACAGGTCATTCATGGTTGTTACACTGCTTACATTCCAGGAATCGACTGGCTGGTCAAAGGATTCTGCATCCCGGAACATCGCAAACATATTCGTAACACTGCCAACATCCCAGCTATCAACGGGCCGGTCAAACGAGGACGCTTCTGAAAACATTTGTGCCATATTGGTGACAGAACTCACATCCCAAGCTTCCAGCGGTTGATTGTAGTGCACCGCCCCCTGAAACATCGAGGCCATCGTCGTCACCGAGCTCACATTCCAGCTGCTCACATCCTGATTAAAAGGCGTAGATATAAACATTTGCGACATATCGGTAACATTTCCGACGTCCCAGCTTCCAATCAACCCGTTAAATGAAGATCCGGAAAACATTCTGCTCATATTGGTTACGTTACTCACGTTCCAATTGTCCAAATCCTGGTGAAAATTGTAAGCAGCAAGGAACATATCACCCATCGAGGTAACAGAACTCACATCCCATGTGCCGATATTCCCGTTGAAAGGACTATAAGCGAACATTCCAGTCATGTCTGTTACCCCGGATACATCCCATGCATCCAGATCCTGGTTAAAATTGCCATCGTAGAACATGCGTGCCATCGTGGTAACCTTGCTCACATTCCACGAAGACAAGGGCTGGTTGAAAGGAGTGGAGGAATAAAAATAGTCATTCCCAAACATCTGTTCCATCGATTCAACATTACCCGTATTCCATGTGTTGATCGGTTGGTTGAAGCTTCTTGCGTTGGCAAACATGTAGGACATATCGGTCACCGACGCCGTCGACAAGGATGCAATCGGCTGATTGAAATCCCAGGTTTGCCGGAACATTCCGTGCATATCGGTCACCGAAGCCGTATTCCATCCGTCCAGTGGTTGGTTGAATTCATCGGCATCCCGGAAGAGGTTTTTCATGGTGGTTACGCTACTCACATCCCAATCATTGATATTCGCATCAAAATTCCATGCGCTGTCGAACATCGATTCCATAGAGGTTACCCCGGAAAGATTGGGTACACCGACGGAATCAGCCGTGATATTGAAATAATAAGCACCGGCAAACATCCCCTCCATGGAGGTCCATGCAATATCGCCCCATTGGATGAGATCTCTAAGGCCATCTGTGTTCCCAAAATAGTAGAGTGAGGTTCGGGTTGATGCGGATGCATCTCGCTCGATCGACCGCCACGTGGTCAGAAGTTCCGTGTGATCGATGGATTGAAGTGCTTCTTCCCGGCTCATTCCCTCGTTCATCAACTGTTCGAGTTGTTCTTCGACCCTCTCTTCCATCCACACGTGGCGCGCTTGTAGCTGCTCGTTACGTATCGCATCTCGTTCGCGTACCAATGTTTCACTGTAAGCGGATGTTTCACTGCCAGCGGTTTTGTTTCCACTTAGTAAAGTGGGATCCAAAAACGAAATTTGTCTCAAATTTCCGGAGATTCCGATTTCGACTCGTTCGAATGTGGGGATTTCGAAAGGTTCAGAGGTTCGCAAAGAATCTTCAAGAAGGGGCTCACCCACGATCTTCCATTCGACGAGAAAAGCACTCCCATCGGTATCCCCGGCTCCATTATTGTCACCAGCTCCAGTTCCATCCCCAGCTCCATCTCCGTACGCCGGCAAAATCCCTCCGCCTTGCCATACCACGACAAACCGATTGGAAGGCCATTCGTGAGGAAATATAACATCTAAGCTTTTGAATGTGATGGTATCTTCATACCCATCCTGGGATGTTTTTGCCCAAAGGGTGGTGGATTCGAAAAGAGAAATTCGTGTCGAATCGGAGTATGGCAGATCGATAGAATCTTCGCTAAACCCGTAGGTGATCGTAACCCCTTCCGATTCCTCATTCTCGGCAATAGCAATTGTCACGAATAGGGAATTTGGCACATCATCGAATTCGCCTTTTGGATCGATGAGGTACCCCCCTTGCTCTTCTTCACTTTGTTCGGTTCCATCTATATCCTCGACCTTGAATACAATTCCTGGAGCATTCTCCAAAGGAGGCTCTTGCGTGGTGAAGGAAAAGGAAGTGCTCCAGGGTCCTTGGGCAACCGCATTGATACCACGTACTCTCCACGAATAGGGGGTGGCATATGACAATGTCGTACTACTTGGCAGCGAGTAACTAGTGCCTGAAACTTCCTCATCTTCAACCACGATTGTACCTCCCTGAGACAGTTCAAAATGGTACGAAGTTGCGTTTACATCCTCCATCCATGTGAAGGCTGGTGGTGAAGATACAGGTACATCCTGCAAACCATCCTGAGGGGTGAGAAGTGTAACTTGTTCAGGTGGATCCTGTTCTGTAATAAAGGTTCTTGTCTCACTCCAATCGCCCTCCTCAAAGCTATTCAATCCTTTCACTCTCCAACTATACTCCGTATCGGGTTCGAGATCACTGAGGGTATGGGACGTCTCAGTTTTGGTAAAGGTGGAAGCTTCACCGCCCGCTGGTGTTACTTCCAGTGTGTACTGCTCTGCGTTCGCATCTTCCTCCCAGCTTAGCGTTGGATTTTTCGATACGGTATCACCCTCTGCTGGCTCAAGAAGCACAATTGGTTCCGGCGCCGGTGTTGCCGTAACAATGATAAACGCTTGTTGATCCACAGTAGGTATGTATCCTACGGCACCAAGACTTGCAAAAATGACGGCTGACTCTGTCAATGCAATTGGGTTTGATTCATCATAAATCAGGCCACTGCCGGCGGGGTTGAAAGAATATTGCAAGGTAAAGTCTGCATCCGGATCATCGGTTGGAGGTACATAGGAGAGAGAAACCAGCAACGTGTCCTCATCGGCTACATTCGGTTTAAGGATGTACACTTCCTGTCCGCCCGGTTCCAAAATCGTTGGCTCCAAATTGGTTTCGAACGAAATGGCCGGTGAAAAACTGGGTTCTTCCGAATCGAATGGTTCATCAAATGTGACAAATGATTCTGTTGAACTCCAGGGGCCGTCAGCGACGGGACTACTTCCACGAACTCGCCACGTATACGAGGTTTGATAGGATAAGAGATCAGGATAAGCATAGGAAGTGCCATTAATATCTTGTGCTTCATGAAGCAACGATCCGTCCTGATAAATCTCCAAATCATACTCAAAGGATCCCGGATCTTGTACCCAGGAAAAGATCGGCTGTTGAGAAACCTGCTCTCCGCCAGTTGGGCTGATTAGAGAGACTTGTCCTGGTGGAGATAACGGAACCGTAGTGAATGTGCTGGGGGCACTCCATGGACCTTCTGCCAATTGGTTCAGTCCCCTCACTCTCCATGAGTAGGTAGTTCCATAGTTCAAAGCAAACCCACTGATAGAATTCGTAGGAACCTGCACGGATTGCAAAACCGTTCCACCCGAGCTGATCTCGAATTCATAGCCGATAGAGAATGGGTCTGCACTCCAGTTGAAAACCGGAGTCACAGCAACATTGGAAGCTCCGTTTTCTGGTGCACTAAGGGTGATGCCGGTTGGAGGACCTGCAACATTGAAAACCGTCAACCCAGAAAAATAATTGGTTCCCGCGGCAGTGATGAAACTCAGTCCCGGGAGAGCAGATACAACGACAGGTTGGTTTTCCGGGGTTACTTCGCCTTCTGCAATAAAAACCGACTCTGTGAGCACCGTGACGGATTGCGGGTTTGTAGACTCAATGGTTAGTGTTAACCCTCCGGCTGGGGCAGGAGCTGATATACTGATCGGAATTTCAACTTGAGATTGTGGTAGCACTGTATATACGAACTCATTGAACAAGATATTTCCAGCCAAATCGTCTACACCCGGTCCTGCGACTCCTGGATTGTCAAACATCACAGCAGAGTCATAAATGTGATCTCCCACGTCTGAAACGAGGATTTCAATGTACGCAACATCCCCCGGGTTTACTTTGGCAACGGCTTTCGTCCAGCCCGTTCCACCGCGTCCATCAAACCCTGTACCCTGCAAGGCAGACCCTGTAACCGGGAAACTGGCACTATTTACGCTAATCGGTGAGCCATTCAAATCTCTGGCTATATTTGTACCGGAAGGATAGTCTGGATGAGAGGAGCCATAGATGTAGATGCGAAAGGAGTCATTGTATTGACTTCCCACAAATCCGGGATACTCAGCAGACATAAAAAAGAAATCCAAAGAAATTTCACTAACCCCCTCTGGAACAACCACCGGGCCCACCTGTACCATTGCAAGGTCCCTTTGGGAAGCTCCACCCAATTCGGCGGTTAATATGGGGTGATTAAATGTAGATCCGAAATTCGTTCCCGGAATGGTAGTTCCACCTGACGACTGGTTACTGCCTGCACCGGCCAGACCTGAACTGAACATCAAAAATTCGTCAGCGATCCCGATTGGTTCAAAGTTTCCAAGTTGTGAAAATGTCTGAAATTGACCTGGGTTACCAGATTGTAAAATCACTGGAATATCAAAAGGCAGATCTAGATCGGGTAGATCGATTTTCTCGGAATTGTCGTCACGCAGTGATACACGTAGAGGCATTTTCCGGATCCGGTTAAAGTCCTGAAAACGCTGAATCGTAGATCCATTCATATTGCCAATGAAAGCTTCCGAACTCTTTGAAAGATCATGCCGTTCTTGCAATTGTTGTTGAGTGAATTCTTGATTGTTCTCCTGCGCCCAAGTTGGATGCAACGGCATCATTGAAAAAAGGAGCAATGCAATGAGCCAAGACAAATAGCGGAATCGAGGGGATGTTTTCA
>PZPG01000027.1 GCA_003045995.1 Bacteroidota bacterium | reverse complement strand
GGAGTTTTCGGATGCGGAGAGCTTGATGGCTCTTGTGAAGCGGTTTGCGGATGCGGATGTGGTGGTGATGGCGGCGGCCGTATCTGATTTTCGTCCGGCGGAAACATCAACCCAAAAAATAAAAAAAGATAGCAATGACCCGGAAGAGGTTCTGCATCTAAAACTAGTTCGGAATCCCGATATCCTTCGCTGGCTCGGAGAGCAAAAAAGAGACGCAGAGAAAACGACCAAGCAATTACATCCGCAGGTTCTGATTGGCTTTGCGATGGAGTCGGAGAATTTGATTCCCTATGCAGAGAAGAAGCTTGCGGAAAAGAATGTGGACTGGATTTGTGCCAATCTAATTGCGTCCGGTAAGAGCGGATTCGAAACCGACCAAAATCACATCACATTGATTGGAAATGAGGCAAAAAAAGAGTTTCAGGGTGAAAAGCGGGTGATCGCAAAACAGATTTTACGAGAGATATTCTCCTAGACGATTTCCTATTTTTTTACTTTTTGTTCATCGAAATCAGAAACTGTTCGTTGTCCTTGGTTCCCTTAATTTTTTCGAGCAGAAATTCCATCGCTTCGTATGGACTGTAGTTGGCCAGAAAACGACGTAACAACACAACTTTTTCCCGTTCAGAGTCATCGACGATCAGTTCCTCTCTACGAGTACCACTTTTGAAAATATCAATGGCAGGATAAATTCTTCTTTCTGCAAGCCGCCGGTCCAGAACCAGTTCCATATTTCCTGTCCCTTTAAACTCCTCAAAGATCACATCATCCATTCGTGAACCGGTATCTACCAGTGCAGTTGCGATGATGGTAAGACTTCCCCCGTTTTCAATGTTTCTTGCCGAACTGAACATCTGACGCGGTTCCTTCAGGGCTTCTGCATCCACACCACCGGTCATGGTACGTCCGGATCCCTTTCCTGCCACGTTGTATGCTCTGGCAAGCCTCGTGATGGAGTCTAACATGAGAAGAACATCATGACCACTCTCGACCATTCTTTTTGCTTTTTCGAAGACGATCTCAGACAAGCCGATATGATTTTCCGGCTTTTCATCGAATGTGGATGCGACAACTTCCGCTTGATGTACACTGCGCTGCATCTCAGTAACCTCTTCGGGTCTCTCATCCACCAGCAGAATAATGATTCGGGTTTCAGGATTGTTGATGCTGACCGCATTGGCAATATCGCGCAATATGGTGGTTTTCCCCGCTTTTGGTTGTGCGACGATAAGTCCCCTCTGCCCTTTCCCGATCGGAGCAAATAGATCGATCATACGGGTTGTGTACTCCGAAGGCTTATTTTCAAGACGAAAACGCTCTTCCGGGTAGATGGGCATAAGTTCCTCGAAATCACCACGGTCGTCCATATCGGTGGGGATACGTCCGTTAACCCCTTCTACACGAAGCAGGGCAAAATAACGTTCACCCACTTTGGGTGGACGGATGATCCCAATTACGGAATCTCCTTGGCGAAGTCGAAATCGTTTAATTTGAGATGGCGAGACATAGATGTCGTCGGGGCTGGCTTTGTAGTTATAGTTCACAGAGCGAAGAAAACCGTACCCGTCGGGTAGTATTTCCAAGGTTCCTTCATTGATGAGAAACGGACCGAGCTGCGGTTCAATTTCGCGAAGTCGCTGCATCAGGCTGGGTGCGTCGGATTCGGGAAGCACATTGCTCACATGTTTTTTGCTCACATGCTGCGTTTGATAGACCTCTTTCGTGGTTTCTGGTCTCTTTTTCTCCTTACGCTCCTCTTTCTGTTTTGGTTCGTGATAACTTTCTATATGTGCCTGATCTCCATATACCGTTTTTGGGATTTCCGAGGAATCTGTCTCTTCCTCTTCATGGTAAGGATCATTTTTGAGATAACGAGCGTCCGGCATAGGCAATTTATAAATTGTGGACGACAGTTTAATATTTTCATCAAATCGCATCTCACTCTGATGTTCAACCTCATCAAAAGGCAGCGTTGTAAGGCGATCCTCGATGTTCGTGATTAGCAAATCGTCTTCCATCTCTCCATTCACATCTTGGCGTTCCTGCCCCCCCTCCTCTCTTTCAAGGCTCCCCGCATGTTCATCGGGACGATTTGAAGCCGATACGGCGTCCAAATCACCCCGAACCGCCTCTCGCTCTGCACGAATTTCGGATAAGTCCAGCCCCATAATTTTGTTGATGATTGCATCCTTGCGGAGGACAGATACACCGGTGATTCCCATCTGTTTTGCAATAATCCGCAGGTCTTTGAGGGATTTTTTTCGAAGCAGTTCGATTTGTGATTCAGAATGCGAGGATTCAAAATCTGACATAGATATAGTATTTCTCGAGTGAATGATTTGCCAGGCGCCCGTCCATTTTGAGCGTCGTACCGAAGCGGATGAAGTGAAGAATGTTAGTGATGTGAACAGATCACCCGCGGAAGACAGTCGTTTGAATTGTTTGAACCCATCTCTCAACTGTGGAGTAAAAATAAAGACTTCCGGTAAAAATTACTAATCCGGATCGCTCTTTCTGTTTACAGAGTGTAGGAATTTCGGATGGCTCTTGAATGATGGTTCCCCAAGGTAGAGTTTGCTGGAGCATGTCCGAGGTTGCGGCACGTTCGGAGTCCATGGCGTAGAGATAAAGCTTCCGGTAGGGTTCGAAGATTTCGCGCATCGAGGGTGCTATTTTGTCGGACATAAGTGTGACCACTACCGTCCACTCGGATGGAGGGGCGATGGTGTTCATGTGGCATGTGAGGTCTTCCCAAGCTTGCAGGTTGTGCGCCCCACTGAAGTACCAGGTTTGGGGCAAAGCGGTTTCTGACTCGAAACAGGCCATTTTTTCGAAGTTGGCATGTGGCCCGATACGTTCATGCCAATGGGTAAGCCCTTCGTGAAGTGCCAAATCAGAAACTGGAAATGTTTTCTGGAGTGCTCGAACGGTGTTTTTTACGATGGTTTGATTGATCCGATCGGTGGGAGGCCGATCCTTTGATATAGAAGCCGATGCAAGATTTGAAGGAGATGAAGGAGTTGGAGGAGCTGGAGATGATACTTGCTCCCAGGCACCTTTTTTAACTCGGGTTGATGAGAGAGGCTCTGTGACCGGAGCCCTAATCGCCTCTGCACGTTCAATGATCACTTCTCTGGCTTCCTGTGCAAGCTCTCCAAGAATGAGTGGTATACCAAGTTTGATAATTCCCGCTTTTTCTGCCGCAATTTTGGCCAGAGTATCTCCAAGAATATCGCAGTGATCCATTCCGATGGACGTAATCACAGTGCATCGAGGGGTAATAATGTTGGTTGCATCAAGCCGACCCCCTAACCCGGTTTCGATAATGGCGATCTCTGCATGTTCTTTTTCGAAGTACCAGAATGCGAGGAGAGTGAGCAGTTCAAAAAAGGTGGGTGTGTCGTCTTTGAGTGCAGCGTGATTTTCGCGACAGAACGTGAGAACGGCATCTTTGGGTATCATTTGAAGTTGGTACCGGATTCGTTCTCGCAAGTCTGTGAGATGGGGTGATGTGTAGAGGGCTGTTCGATACCCTGCCTGTTCGTAGACGGCGGCGAGCATTCTGCATGTGGTCCCTTTTCCATTGGTTCCAGCTACATGGATGATCGGTAGTTTTTTCTGGGGGTTGCCAAGGTGTCGGCACCAGCGGTGCATACGATCGAGGGAGTAGTTCATGGCAGCCATTCCAGCATTGCCGAACATTGGGATTTTCAGAATCTCACCGAGTGCTTCATCATAGGTTTGAGGGGGATGTGTGATCACTTGATTGGATTGTTCTCTGAGTATTCTTGTTCTTTACGTTTTCTTAGGTTCTATTGCACATCCGTTGAATATTTTACCTGCTGATAAAGTTCATATACACGATGTAAAAATGGATGATGTTGATATCTCTTAATAACATGCGCTGCAGGTTGTTTCGTTTTTGTTGCATCTTTTTGGGATGATTCCTGTTTCTGGTTAGGAACTGGATCTCTGCGGGGAAAAATACCTGAAATGGACCTCACCGGGGTGATTTCTCGCAGACTATTGGTAATCCATGCTACATCGGCTTGTTCTAGTGCATCGGGGGTGTATGTTCCCTCACTGCAAGGAATGCCCTCTTTTCGGAACGCTTCCAGCAATCGGTTTCGTGTGATACCGGGAAGAATGTTGGTTTCTTCTGAGGGAGTGAAAACGGTTCCGTTTTTGTACCAGAAGAGATTGGCGATTGCGGTTTCTGCCAGATATCCATCGCTGTTTTGCAATATGGCATCATGCGCACCGATTGACCTCGCTGTGCGAAAAGCGTCGCGGTAGTGCAACATGTTACTGAGTTTCAGTTGGGCAGGTCTGGATTTGGATGATATGGTTTGATGGGGTACGTAGCAGAGATCTATGGGACCTCCAGTGTCGTTGAACGCTCGGATTTCGATGAGTCGGTGGATGTTTGGCTCCGAATCGATGTAAAAACCGTTCTGATCCTCAATCCAAACCTGAAAGCGTACCAGGCAAAGTTTGTGCTGGAGATTGGCGTGGGACTTTATTCGTTTGACGTTATCGACCCAGGACTCTTTTGGTGGACAATTGGCTATCGCCTGGAGGTCTGGAATTCCGGTGAGATAGCGAATAGCATCATACATTCTGTGAAGATGATCAAAAAGAAAAGGAACTCCGGCCGGTACGGTGCATCCCGCTTCGGATCGCATGGTTTCAAAGCAGCCTGTTCCGTATCGCAGTGCCTGTATGGGGACCGTGTCTTCCGGCAGATGGTCGGAGATGATCTCATCATTGTACATAAAGCAGGGATGGCCGGTCATCAATGGGTATGCTTAGATTTTATGGAGCCTCTGCAAGTTTTTTTATTTTTTGCTGTAGTGCTTCTGCGTCTCTGCCGATCTGAAGATCTGTTACAGTCCCCTCTCTGCTGATGAAGATTTGTGCAGGTACTCCTGTAGCTTTGAGTTGATGGAAGAGCTCGGTACCATCGACATAGATAAATGGAGCAGAAATGGAATGGCTGTAGCGGATTACGCTCGATGCATCATCTCGAACGGCAGCCGCAATGACTATAATATCTGAATTTTGTGTAGATGAGGTTTGGCTGAGTGATGAGTTTTGGCTGAGTGATGAGTTTGCAGGTTGAATTGCGTTCGCCGTATCTGAATACAGCTGCTCCAATACTCGTTGATTCATCTCTTGTGACATGCCTGACCAGGTTGCCCAAAAAAGCAAAATGATCGGTTTTCCAAGGCAAGTTTCTGCGTGAATCGTTTGGGTCGCAAGTTCCTCTTGTTGTGCCAGACCGCATTGCAAAGAATCGGTACGGGTACCTAAAACTCGTTCAAAGCGTAATTCCTGTATATCTAGTGCATATACTTCGCTTTCGAAATCTTGTTTGTTTACCTGAGCATGCCGCAGGGTGCTGAAAATAATGATAATGGCTGTAATGGCAGCAACCATGATCATGAAACGATTAAAGAACTTGGGATCGATGGGCATATAGCCGGTAATGTGGATTTCCTAGTGTGATTCTTGGGAATATTTCTTGGGCTGCTTCTCGGCTGATTCTCGGCTGATTCTCTGCTACTTCTCGGCTACTTCTACTGCGCTGTTTTCATCATCAACATCATCAACATCATCTACAAGAAATGTGAGTCCGGCGGCAAGGATCCATGTAAACCCACCGAGTACCAGGGCAAAAATTGCTTCTCCATCAAACAGAGAAGAAACAAAAAAGCCAAGGATGGTAGCGGCCAAAATTTGTGGTAACACGATGAAGTAGTTAAAAATCCCCATGTAGGTTCCCATTTTTGTGGATGGCAGAGAGCCGGCAAGGATGGCGTAAGGCATGGAGAGGATGCTGGCCCAGGCAAAACCAACGCCAATCATGGAGACCAGCAATATCAGTGGGTTGGAGATGAAATAGATCGAGATAAGACCCACAGAGCCGGCAATGAGGGCAATGGCATGTGTGGTTTTTCGATTGGTTACGCGTGCAATCACAGGCAGGAAAAAGGCTACGATAGCGGCGAATCCATTGTAGATTCCAAATGCGACACCGACCCAGTCCGCACCATCATTGTACTCTCGTTCGACACGTTCCAGCGTAGAGCGGGTTGATTCGGTTAGGTCTGCACGACCCTCTTCGAGAAAGAAGGTTACTATCTTCATTGATGCGGTGACAGTGACAGGCATTGCATTTTCGGAGGACGAGAATTGATCCAGTTCAGATTGCAGTCTTTGGAGGTCGGTACGGACGCCGGGTAGCCGTTCTATGACTGCTTCGTCAGTGGAGGTCTCAAGAACCGGTACTGCTGCCAGAAGTTCAGCGATTTCGGTTTGCGTGATCTCCATATCGTAGATGTGGCTGGTAACGGCCGATGTTGTGTAGATCCACATGGCAAACAGCGCAAACCAAGAGAAAAATTGCACGATGGCAAGTTGTTTCATGGTTTTGGGCATCTTGTAGAGGTCGTCAAAGATCACAACCAGGCCTCCTCTGTTCCCACTGCGTTGTAAGAGTCCGGATAGCAATAATATCAACCCGATAAGAGCCATTCCCACCGTGAGTATGTAGAGTTCTTGTTCGACCCCGGTGAAGTACACTGCATAAGTGGAGAGCAGACCGGCAATCATGAGGATAGGGGCATGGATCAGTTTGGAACGGCTGTCTTCGACCGGATTGTGTTCGTGATTGTCATTTTGGATCGATTGGTGGCCACGAGTGCTTCGCTGTTTTTCGTAAGCTTCGAAGGCGTCGAGTTCTTCCGGGCTATACTCTTTGGTTTTGATGATGGTCCAAAGGACGGCAAGCAGGAAGATGGTGCCGCCAAAATAGAAGGAGTATTTTACGGAATCGGGGATCATTCCTTCGGGCGCCGTGTTGGAGATATTAAGCCAGTTGGTCATGATGTAGGGAAGGAAGGATCCAATGAAGGCGGCGACTCCGATGAAGAAGGATTGCATAGCAAAGCCTCGGGTACGCTGTTCGGAGGGGAGCATATCGCCTACGAATGCGCGGAAGGGTTCCATGGTGACGTTGATGGAAGCGTCCATGATCCAAAGCATGCCGGCTGCCATCCATAGGTAGGGGGAGTTGGGCATGATGAAGAGGGCCAGGGAGGAGACGATAGCACCGATGAGGAAATAAGGTCGTCGTCGACCGAGACGATTCCAGGTGTTATCGCTGAGGTATCCGATGATGGGCTGAACAATAAGTCCGGTAACGGGTGCGGCAATCCAGAGGATGGGGATTTGCGAAACGTCGGCGCCCAGGGTTTCGAAGATTCGGCTAACGTTGGCGTTTTGAAGGGCGAACCCGAACTGGATTCCGAGAAATCCGAAGCTCATGTTCCAGATTTGCCAAAAGTTGAGGGTGGGTCGTTTGCGTGGTTCCATGAGAGTCGAGGCGCTCAGCGATTGGGTTGATGGTTTAGGTTTAGGTTCAGGTTCTGGTTTAGGATCAAATCGACAGATGCTTATTCCTGGCTGGATTGAAAGACAAGATAACTGTTCGCATCCAAGGTGATTTGTGCAGCCGGTGAAGCGGTTTCATCACCCAGAACCAAAGACCAGTTGCCAACTGGCATCGAACTGAATGTAACGTTTTGCGTGGTATCGGAGAAGTTCAAAATGACCCAGACCTGGTGATCACCGTTTGAGCGGATATAGCTGTATATGTTGTCGGAGGGACTTGTTTCGAGGCGTTCCAGGCTGCCACCGGTTGAGCCGTTATGTAGTGATTTGTTTGTTTTCTTGAGATGAAGCAGATTTTTGTAGAAGGATTCATACTCGTAGTCGTCCCACTCGATCAGATCCTTGTCGAAGAAAGCCAGTTGTTTGTTCAGTCCGGTTTCCTGACCGCTGTAGATCAATGGCATTCCCCACACGGTTGCACTAAGTACGGCGAAGTTTTCAAAGTTGGCGCCATAGAGTTGATCGTCACTGCCCTGCCAGGAGTTTTCGTCGTGATTGGTTGTAAAGAACATTCGATAGTCGTTCTCTCCGAAACGGGCGATCTGTTCGGTGACTGCAGCATGAATTTCTTCAACTCCTGCCCTGCCTGCTCCGGCTTCGCGGATGATGTGGGCGTAGTTCCAGGCGTAGGTCATATCGAATCCTGCCTGATGCAGTTCCGGTTCTTCGGCTTCTGCGAGCATGAATACGGGTTTGATTTCGTCAAGGTTTCGACGCGCCATGGCCCAGAACTCGGTGGGTACCATGTAGGCAACATCTGCGCGATAGCCATCGATATCGAATTCGCGGACCCAGTATTCCATCATATCGATCATCGCTTCCCAAAGTTCCGGGTTGTCGAAATCAAGTTGAATAACGTCGCTCCAATCGGCAACCGGTGGGTAGAAAGATCCGTTTTCATCGGTTTTGAAGTATTCAGGGTTGCTTTCGGTCCAAACATGGTCCCAGGAGGTGTGATTGGCTACCAGATCAATGATTACAGCCATTCCCAGACGATGTGCTTCCTGTACCAATGCGCGGAAATCCTCCTCGGTCCCAAATTCTGGATTGATGGCATAATAGTCCTGAATGGAGTAGTAACTGCCAAGTGTCCCCTTTCGATTAAGCTCACCGATGGGATGAATGGGCATAAACCAGAGAATATCGACACCCATGGCGTCGAGTCTGGGGAGATGTTCTGCAAATGCCTGAAAAGTGCCCTCTTCCGTGTATTGACGAACATTTACTTCGTAGATGTTGGCTTGTTGTGTCCAACCCGGGGTCAAAAATTCCGGTTGATTGCCGGACGAGACAGCAGCTGGATCGGAGCAGGACGGCAACATGAAAAGGCCGAAAAGAGTGGCTAGTGTCCAGATACCAACACCCAGAACGGACAATACGCGTTGTCTTATAGTAGTTCGTATATTCATAGTTGATTCCGGAATGTGGTTTTAGGAAGGACGGTATTTACTTAATCAATGTGATTTTTTGTGTTTGAACTCCAGCACCGGTTTGCAAACGAAGCAGATAAACCCCACTCCCAAGAGATGAAGCATCCATATCGATCCGGTACTCTCCCGAAGCCTGGAATGTAGTTTCCTGAACCATCAAAACTTCCCTTCCTAGAAGGTCGTGAATGGTTACTGAGACATTCATTGGGGATGTTAGAGAGTAATGAATAGTCGTAGCTGGGTTGAATGGGTTCGGATAACTCGGATACAAATATGCCTGTGAGGGAATTTCTGCCGGTATGCCCGGACCTTCGGTAGAAGTAAAGATAGGATCGACAAACTCAGAGGTGAATATTTTGAACTCACCCGGTTCCAACTCGTACGTAAATTGAAGTTGGTCTTCAGACACATCAAAAGAACTCTCCTCAAAATAGTCATACCATGTTCCCGGTTGAGTAAATGAGATAGCACGATCACGTGGAATCACATCAAAATTCCCAATAATAACTGCATCCATGTCTGAGTGCTGCAGTTTAATCCATTTTGTATTTCCTGAAAGGAACGAGGAAAACTGAGTGTCGGAGGAGGAAAATACCGGTGAGGAGGATCGAAGGTGCAATAGATCGGCCCAGGTTTCATACAGTTGACGACGATTTTCCTGATTTGCATACTGCCAGCGGATCGGTTTTTCTGCCGTGCGACTGGGATCGGTTTCCAGACAGTCTCCGGTTTCATCGGAATATGAGGGTCGAAGGCACTCCAGGTCTCCCCAGCCATACCCAAGCTCGCCGAACTGCCAAAGCATCTTTGGTCCCGGGATCGTAAAGAAAAATGCCCCGTTTAGTTTCTGGCGATTCAAGGCCACATCAAGATTACGAATATCATGATTTGTGTTTGACTGATTCCCATAGTTTTTCATTTTTCGCATGATCCACTGCTCATCATGGCTTTCCATATACCCGACCAGGTGAGGGTTCGCAAATCCTCGGTTTGCATAATAGATTCTGGAAAAATCCGATCTACCATTGTCGTGGTACCCCATTGCCGCTTCAGAGTAATTGAAATTGTGATTTCCCCAGAGAAGCATTCCAGCTTGCTCGAGCTGTTGTTCTTCAAAATTATCTGCAAAATGCTCGAGAATGATGATTGCTGTGTCATCATATTCTCGGATTTTGGAATACATCCGCTTCAAGTTTTGGATTCGTTCCGGATTTGGCCCTTGTAAATTTCCATCGTCATCTACATTGGTAGCAAATCCTTTGGTAAGATCGAACCGATAACCATCAATATTGTACTCCTCGAGCCAATAGCGGTTCATTCGATCGAGCCAATATCGAATGTAGGGATCACCATGATTAAGATGCTGAAATACATTAAATGCATGACCTGGCCCGATAAAACGGTTCGCAGATCGGTTCGCTCCGTACAGTTCGATCAGCGGTGAGCGTTCATGGGCATGGTTGTATACGACGTCCAGTAGCACAGCAATCCCTCGCTGATGAGCGGCATCTACAAATCGCTTAAAAGCCTCCGGACTCCCGTAATATTTATCCAGCGCTCCGTGGACCATGGGACTGTAACCCCAGTTATTGTTGCCATCAAATTCGGCCACCGGCATCAACTCTATCGCATTGATCCCCAACGTTTCAAGATAATCCAGCGTATCGGTAAGAACATCGTAACTGCTCTCCTCAAGAAAATCTCGGAGTAAAAGTTCGTAGATCACAAGTTTTTCCACGGCAGGCCGCTCAAATTCGGGTACTTGCCATTCATACGGTTGCTTCCCTGGTTCCAAAATTCCTACGAGACCGTTAGTAAGACCCTCCGGATAATCGGGCATATTCGGAAACCGGCCGGTCGGAATCCACGAATCATGAAACGGATCCAGAATCAATTCCGAGAACGGATCAGTAATGCGAATCGATCCATCCACGACATATTGAAACCGATAGGTCTCTCCTTCTGTAAATCCATCAACAGTGAGCCAGAAATGAACACTATCTTCACGAATCACATCGCGTTTCATCAAAAAATTGTCATTCACTTGCCAATCACTGTGGTCCCCGATCACGTGCACAAACTCTTTTCCGGGGGCAAATAGCGAAAACGTAATCGATCCGGGATTTTCTTCGCTGTAGGTAATTCCATCTTCAACACCAGCTGGACGAGGCTCATCTACAACAGACGGCTGCACAAATGTAAACGTGGTAGTTTGTTCAGAAATCTCATCACTCTGCGACACGGCCATAATCGTTAGAGAGTTCGTCCCCTCATTCAGCAGATTTACAGAACCAACTTGTGCCGACGGAATTGTAACCATCTGACGTTCATTATCATAATAATCCGCAAAAGAACCCAACTCCGACCCGTTAAGAATCACTTTAGAAGTTGAAGTATCGATTGGGTCATCGGAACGTGCTCCCACAAAACTGATAATATCTGGAGGAGTCACTGAGATAACCGCTCCCTCCTTTGGTACAGTCTGAAAAATCATTGGGTGGGTTACTTCTACAAACGAATCGTTGAAATTTCCTACGGTTATCGGGTTGATGGGATCAGAAACCCAGTTGTAAGATGTTCCTGAACTGTTCAAGTGCTCGTGGAACTTGTACGTGTACCCTGTTTTCCCCTGATGGGATGTTCCCCCGCCACCAATTGTAAGCTGCAGAATTTTATACGAGTACCCTGCTTCAGGATCGGGCGTGAGTAAAGATCCGTCCGAAGGCTGGATTACTCCGCTGGAATTGTTCCCCCAGTTATTGAACGACCCGGGGACGAAACTGCGAACTGCATTTTCTCCCGGCGTATACCGGAACAGAACATCCACTGTGTTTTGTGCGAAGCCAGTGAGCGGCCCCATCATCCCGAATAAAAAAACGAATATAAAGCATCGTTGAAGCTGGTTTCTCATGATTTTCCTATTAACTGTTGGATAAATAGTCTGATTTGTGAAATTATTGTGAAGCGAATACATCGTTACCGCTACCGGCACTCGGCCGAACTCTATTAATGCTTATACCGACGAACTGCCGATCCCGTTAATTGACTGTTCTCCTGGGATTTCGGACGATCTGCGGATGATGAGTTCCGGTTCATAGGTTGTATGTTCGATCTCAATGTCCGGATCATCGATTCTCCGAAGCAGGTATCTTGTGGATTCTGCCCCCATTTCGTACATCGGCTGCCGCACGGTAGACAGGCCAATGTATTCGGAAACAGCGAGATTGTCATAACTAATGATAGGGATACGACAGTTGCGCTGGGTCATCGATTTGAGCGCACCGATGGCCTGGACGTCCGAGGCACAGAAGCACGCATCCGGTTGCGGATCGAAAGAAAGTAATTTCTCCATCGCCTCAAATCCTCCCTTTTCGGTAAATCCATCCCGATAGCTAATATCCCCCGTAAAAATAAGTTCTGGCCGGAATGGCAACCCGTGATCGATCAGCGCTTTCCTGTAGCCATCGACCCGTTCGATGATCGGTGTGGAGGACTCAAGTGCAGAGATCATGGCAACATTCCTGCAACCTTGTTCGATGAGGTAGGAGGTCGCTTTGTAGGCACCCTTTTGATTGTTTACGCTCACTCCATCATGAGCCGGGCTATAGTCATCGATAATGGACATTGGAACATGATAGCGATCCAACTCCTGCCATTTACTTTGCGGAAGATGAATCGAAATGAAAATGTACCCGTCTGCACGCTGTCGACGGATTAGATGTTCTATTTGCTCGAATTGATCCTGTGTGGATTGTATGTTGATGATGTTCAGCTCATATCCGGTTTCGAGCAGTTTATCCTGCACACCTGCCAAAATCTCCATGAAGAAATAGTTAGACATAATGGGAACCACAACCGCGATGATGTTCTTTCGCTTGCTGGCAAGTGCCTGTGCAAAAACTTGCGGATGATATCCCATCTCGTCGGCGATTTTCATCACTCGTTTTTTGGTCGCCTCACGTACAGATCCGCTCTCATTAAATACTCTCGAGACGGTAGCGATACTCACATTTGCGGCCTTGGCGATATCATAGATTGTATGATTCAATGGCTTTTAGTCTGGTTTTCTTTGTTTTCGGGTTGATGGAATGCTTTTTCCGGCTCGCTGGATGCCGGGCGGGTTGCCCGGAACCTTCATGGTTTGAAAGAGGAGGAGCCCGAGATCAACGAACTCCTCCACAAATGATTTGATCAATTTATGATTTGATCGACTTTTTATTTGATCAACTGTTTATTTGATCAGTGCAAATTTTCGTGTTTGCACAAAATCCCCTGCTTGCATTCGGTACATGTAGGTACCGCTGGCAAGGCCGGATCCGTCAAACTCAATGGTATAGGTGCCGGCGGATTGCCGTGCCTCGACCAGAGAGGCCACTTTTTGCCCCAGCATATTGTATACCTCAAGCATAACCTCGGCTACTTCCGGCAGGCTGTACTGGATGGTAGTGGATGGGTTAAACGGATTTGGATAGTTCTGGCTCAAAGTATACGCCGTTGGGAACTCGTTACCATCCTCGATGGAGGAGGTTACGGATTCCAAAAGCGTTGTAGAGCCATCAGCAAATACGGCAAGAACTGCAAATCCTTCCCCATCTTGATTGGCTGCAGGATTGATAAATCCACTCGCTGTGATGAAAGCAGTTCCACCCGCCAGATTGGTTGCATCCACTTCATAAGATGCGAGATAGATATTTACGCCGGATGCATAAAGATCGATGGTGTAGACCTCTGGTGCCGGTACTGTGATGTAGTCGGTAATGGCACTGAATGTTGCCCCAGAAACGATAGGATCGGGTAACCCTTGTACAAACAGATCAACGGCTGGGGCATCGGTGGCACCGTGCATGATCTTAAAACTTAGGCTGTCAGATGCTGCTGAAAGTTGAGTACCTGCTACCAGATCGAGTCGGAATCCAATGTCGGACGAGGTTGGACTAGCTGCGAAGTTATCCGGGTTTAGTACCCCCGAAGCGATCGCGTAGTATTTCTGATCTTCTTCCAACGTTACCGGCACGGTCACTCCGGCCGCAGGGTCAGCTCCGGCTGGTGTGATTGTGAGTTGCAATTCAACGTCTGTCGGAGCAGGAAGAAAAACAGTTGCCTCCCTAAAAGCAAATTCATCTATCGCCATGTCACCGTCTACATATATGTCTACAGATTCAACTGCAGGATCTGCAGAATTATGGATTATCTGTAGATATGTATAGTCGTAGAGTTCAACATCAAAATCAGTGTCAGGTAATATCTGAATTATTCCGGCTGGGAAAAGTTCGAATGAACGGTCAGATGGCAAATTATTCTCCCAAACTCCGTTATCAATATCTGAAGGATCAGCATAGTAGAACTTATAAGCGATATTACTTCCTGTCGCTCCTTCTACTTCAACAATTGTTTCATAATAGAGATCCTCTTCATCGCTAAATAATTGAGTTGTTCCCCAATCATTGAAGGCACCCCGTACGTATACTTCATCGGTTTCAGGATTGAATGATGATACGTCCTCCATATCCACAGAGAACAAAACCGGACGCACATCCGGATCTGCCGGTGGTTCCGTGCTTCCGGTTTGAATGTAGAGCGTTCCGGAATAGAACACGTTTTGGGTGTTTTCATCCTTTACGGGCTCAAGCTGTAGCGGCATAGTGGCTCCCCAATCCAAAACGGTTGGTTTTGCATCGTTGAAGAAATCATAAGCCAGAGTTCCTCCACCCAGTCCGTAATCTGGTGGTGTGGGGAAATCCAAATCTTCCTCTTTCCACTCAATCATGTCCAACTCATATCCACCAGCAGGCCACGTAGAGGTTCCATCAATGACGAGTTCCGGTTGTGCATAGCGATAATACCGTCGACCGGCATTGAATCCACCACCGTTTTGAACACGGTTTCCGTTTTCACCCACATACGCAATGGTAAACCCAAAGTGGTTTTCTGCAGGGAGATCTAGGTCGAGGGTCAACTCGTACATATTACCTGTACCCGTTGGCTCAAACCGTACACGCTCGAGAACCTGTTCGTTGCCAGGGTTAAAGATCGGTGCTCCATCACCAATCGGAATTCCTTGTGTGAGTCCCAGAATAGGGGTTTCCAGCATCAAATAAACGGAATCTTCAGCTGGATTGAAGGGTTGAGCCTGGTAGTCCAATGCCGCTGTCATATCCAGTTTGAAGGTAACAGGATAGGTTGCCGTTCCGGTTCCATCCTGCGTAATCAGTGCTTCCTGTGGAATACTGTTGAAGTAAGCGATGGAGGTACCAAAATCTCCGGTTGCAGACTGTACTGTTTCTGCGGTTAACTCATACGTTCTGTCTGCACCACCTGTTGTTCCTGGCTCTTCCCATCCATTTCCTTCGGTCAGGTTGGGGATATAATTTGGACTCTCCGGATCGAAGCGACTGTCGTCCCAGTTGATGAAATATTTGTAGGCAACCGAAGTACCTACTTCACCCGTGATCTCTTGTGTGCTGGTCCAGACATCCTCGATCTCATCGTAGGTCATAGAAGTAGAAGTGTCCCAGCCATTAAATCCACCCGGAACAGCTACAAAATCACCGATTGCTCGGTTAAAATATCCGAGTCCTTCCAAAAGCCCTACGTTCACAGTAAACTCAACATCTGCCGTTACAATCTCCCCAGTGGGTGGTGGGGTATCACTAAAGAACACCCAGTGTAACGTACTGTCGGCAGCAGGGATATTCACAAACCGGTCCGGTGTGGATTCCCAGTTAATTTCATCACCTTTGTCGATGACAAATTTATGAGCTACCTCTCCGGTCTCAGGATTGATCTGGCCGCGTACACCAACTACGTGATTTGCATTCGTGGTATCCAAAACATTGGTCGCAATCAGATTGCCGACATTCACCCGGAAATGAAGTGCAACTTCACCCTCTTCGCCCGCACCATAGGTAAAGGGTGCCTGTCGTCCGATTTCGGGTCGGGCAAAATAGATGACATCAGTCCGAATATCTTCGCTCGCATCTGCCGGAACCGTGAAGATATTATTATCGCCCGTCTCCCAGCCACCATCGTATCCGAGACCACTCTCTGTGTTTGTTCCGGTCCAGAATTTGTAGGCCACTTCATCGCCTGGGTTTAGTTCAAGGTCGATCTCCCAATAGTCGCCACCAACATTGGTTGCTTGCTTGGAGGTAGAACCCCAGTTGATTTCGCCGTCTTCAGATCCGTTGATCGCTCCACGCATCTGAACGACATGATTTTCGGTAAGTGTGTCTGCTACTGTTGATGTATTCACTACGAATGTTACTGTAACTGGATTTTCCTGTGCAAATACATCAGAAAAGAGTCCGCTTATCAGAAACATAGGCAGTATGAACCATGTTGGTAGCACATATTGTCGCTTTTGAATCATAGTTTCGCTTGTTTTTGGTTTTTATGTGTGAAATCGTATGCACGCTGCATACGTGTGGATTATTACAAATAAGTAACTCACTTAATTACTGCAAATCGCCCCGTCTTCTCTCCTACACCAGGAGCCGTTACATGGTAAATATACACTCCGTAGGCAAGGTCTCTTCCATCTTTTGTTTTCAGGTCCCAGATATATCGATCCTGATCAAATGGGTTATTGACATCCAGCGTCTGCACCAACTGTCCGGCTAATGTAAATATACGTATTTCACATGATGCCGGCAGGTTTGTGAAGTGAATCTGCCGATCGCCGGGCGATGTCTCTGCTATGTGTGTAACCAAATACGGGTTGGGAACAACCCGAATATCATCCAGAATATCAGCACCAAGATTCTCCTCCACAGAGGGTACATTTTCGGAGCGAATCTCGAATTCGAAAAGGTCCGCCTCGGTAAAGGGTTTTAGTGTGGAGAGCACAAGCTGATCCCCTGCGGCCGGATTCACGGTCAGACCACCAGAACTGCTGGCGCTTCGTGCAATCAGGGAAACACTCCATGTATCGATGAGTCCAGTACTTTCATCCCCGGGAACTCCGTCGATCTCTTCAAGGAAATAGATCACATCACTCCGTGGAATTCCGTTATCATCAAACGCAGACCGAAATTGATTAAACACTTCCGATGAAGTCCATGAATCCCCTCCGTTAAAGGTTCGAATCCTGCGGTCATTAGCACCGACGGCGATAACCCTCTCACCATTCAGTGCATCCACTCCAAAAAGCTCATCTGCTGTGCCGCTCTCCTGCCGTGTCCAGGTAGTACCACCATCGGTTGTTTTCCAGAGTGCTCCATTACTGCCAGTGAGCCATCCGGTTTGTGCACTGATAAAGTTGATTTGATTAATGTTTACACCAATCCCTGCATCCAGTACAGCCCATGTGGTTCCACCATCCGTGGTTCTTGAAATTCGTCCCGCTGTTCCCCCCACAAACCCGTTCAGATCATCTGAAAACGTAAGTGCTGTAAAATTGGCAACGGTTCCCACAGAGATCGTTTGCCAAGTACTCCCACCGTCCGTTGTTTTCAGCACAGTCACAAATCCGGAGGCAAATCCGGTGTTTTCATCCACAAAATGGATTCGATTGAGGGCACGTGTAATTCCTGTTTCCAGTGATTCCCACGTGGTTCCTCCGTCGGTTGTTTTTAGGATCAAACCTCCCTCACCACTAACAAACCCTGTATTTTGATCTAAAAAGAACAGATCTGTGAGGTTCGTCTCTGTATTAGTGGCCAGTGGAGAGGACCAACTTGCCCCACCATCTGTGGTTTTAATAACCACTCCTCCTCTACCGGCTGCAAATCCGTTTTGCGGATCCACAAATTCAAAGTCCCGGATACGTACCGATACACCACTCTCTACTGGAGTCCAGGTTTCACCTCCATTGGATGATTCGAGAATAACACCTCCGGCTCCGCCAATTAGAACACGATCCTCTGATAGGTAGGCAACCGCCCGAAAATCTCTGGGCAGGAGCGGATTCGCAAAATACCCAAAATCAATCTCCTCACCCGTTATGGTGTTCGTCACAATGAAGTTAACGATGGATTCGGGAAAGGTCGTACTGCCACGGGTAAACACTCTGGATGTTCGCGTAGGTTCGTCAAAGAACTCAATCTCATAATCGAAGGCCGTTGGAGTTCTGCTCGATACTGCAAAGGAAAAATCATGAATGGGTGCCGATTGACCGGTAACCCAGAATGAGTTTTCAGCATCCACAGCTACTCTTCGGACTAGGTCACCAAACGCAAGCCGGAAGCCTTCCCGAACCGGTAGTTCTCTATCAAACGACTCCTCCTCTTCAAAGAGGGTTTCTCCTGTAGTTTGATTTCGCAGAGTGAAGTTTTTGGTAATCAGTTCCGGATCACCGGTCGTGCCTTCCACAAGAGTATCTTCAAAGCTGATTTCATAACGATGACCTATCAATAGTTTTCCAGGATCAATTGCATCAATCATGATATCACCGGATCCTGTTCCAGACAATTGTACTGGCTCGGGATTCATCGGCTCAATATACCCGGCAGAAGGGGCCCTTGGGACGACTTTTACCACATTAATTCCTGTGATCACCTCACCATTTGGTCGGATTTCAATGTCGATGAGTGATTCGAGAGGTGGCACCCTATATACCTCATTGGGCAAAATCACTTCCGGATTTAACGGGTCAACCGGCAGAGGAAGGGATGGCAGCGCGTCCCCATGTGTGTAGGATACGACCGCATAATAGTAGGTTTTCCCATTGATTAGGTTGTTATCCTCCCAGATTCTTGTGATTCCATTATCACTCCCCATCCAGATTCGTTGCCCGTTCTGCGAGGCAGGATGATACTGATTAATACTATTGATGAGGTCAAAAGACGCTTCATAGACAAGTCGTTCCGGATTGCCAAGATTATCGGTTATTCGTAATGCATCCAAGAATTCCGGATCTGTAGATTTGTACACCCGATATCCCTCAAAGTTATATGGGTTTGCGTACACTTCTTCGAAGATGTCGGCAGCAACACGTTGTTCATACACGACCAAGCTTTCAAAGAATGGGTCGTAATGTCTTTCAGCGCTATCATCCCAGTACAATGTGACGGATTGATCCCCGACCACCGCAGAAACTTGAGGCATCGGTGGCGGAGTAGGTGCATCCTGGCCAAAGATTTTTTGTGGGGCCATACCAGCGATCACAAGGATCAGCACAAGCATCGGCCTCAGCAATAGCATTGGCGTGATTGACAGATTGGACCTCTGCAATAGCATGGGCTTCAGCAACAGCATTGGACTCAGCAACAGTATGGGCCTGTGTGTCTGTAGTTTTCGATTCGGATGTTCCATCATATCATCCTCTAAAATCCGATTTTAAGTGAAAAACGATTGGTGATGCCGAGGTACTGATGGTCGTTCATCGCATACCCGATATCCAGATCCAAGCCCGAATTCAGTTGATACCGTACCCCGCCACCCAGCGCAAACCGGAACATCCGGTCATCACCCAGAAAGAGTTCCGGTAGACCGGCCTGAACAGAAATCAACCCTTCATAGAATGAGAGTTCGGTTCCCAAATTTACACTCTGTTGAGCATCACTGGGACTAATCGCATCAGCCAGTACCGTCATCCGAACAAAGGAAGTTTCGTACAGATCATACGCCAGACCCACTTGCAACATAAGTGGCAAATCAAAGGAATCGGTTGCAAGCCGTGCATCAATCCGATTGTTATTTCCTTCACTTCCCGGATCGATATCTACCGTGGTGATTAGATCATCCCCTTCCATATTCAGCTTTTGCCCGAAATTGGCAATTCGAACCCCAAAGCGCATCCCATCAAACGGAGTAACATAATGAGTCCCAAAATCCACAGCCCAGCCACCGGCTGATGTATTCCAGATTTTTTCGTAGACATATTTCACTGTACCGCCGATCGCGAAATTCTCCATCAGATACCGCGCATAACTCGCCCCAACCGCATAATTTCCAGCTCCAAAATAGCGTCCGGTTCCCTCCTGTTCTTCGAAGGTGGTTTCCTCCATGTCCTCCATAGTGAGAGCGACAACATAGAGACCGACGGTTCCGGCATCCCCGGCATCACCCAATGGCAAAACCCCACCAATAAAATTGTGCTGGATGCCGGCGAACCATTCCGAATGCTCGATCATAATTTGCCGGTCTTTGACTGCGGCAATGCCGGCAGGATTCCAGATGAGACCGGTTGCATCGAGGGAAGAGGCCGTCACAGCACCTCCCAGAGCCGTTGCTCTTGCTCCCACGGGTATATGCAAAAATTGTCCGGAAGTTGTGCCGGTCTTGGAAATGACCTGTGCATGAAGCTCTGGTTTCATCAAAAAGAGCATGAAAATGAGCAGAAGTGCTCTGGGGATCATTCGAACTGGCTTATTATTGACGGATACGTTCATGTGATGTTTCATATTCTGTGACTATTTGATAATGGCAAAACGACCTGTGGCTTCCCCGATTCCAGGGGCCGATACATGGTAAATGTATACGCCATAGGACATTTCAAGGTTATCCTTTGTAAGCATATCCCACACGTAGCGGTCGTTATCGATCGGATTATTAACCTGCAACGTCTGCACAAGCCTTCCGGAGAGGGTAAATATTCGAATGGTACATTGTGCAGGAAGGTTGATAAAATGAAGTTGTCGTAACTGGGTTGGTCTGGCTTCCGTAGGCCGTGGTTCCGTAATGTTTGTAACGATGTAGGGATTTGGCACAACACGGATTTGATCCAGATTTTCGGCCGCAACGGCCAGATCTTCCCTGGGTATGTGAGAATCATCAATCGTGAAGCGGTACACATCCTGATCCGTGAACTCTGAAGAGAGCACCATGGACAGCTGGTCTCCGGGCTGCAGGGATACTGGCTCATTATGCGGATGTGGCTCCATATGGATTCGCCAGATCGGATCCCCTGAGTCGTCCAGCAGAAAGAGTATATCACTGTATGTTCTCTGTTCTTCTGGCAGGTAGATGGCGGAAAAGGGCCCAGAAAGCTCTTTATAGGACTCACGCAACAGTTTATTTCTTTGATAAGCAATATCAACCTGTTTGCCGGTTCGAAGATCCCTAACCACAATCGGGAGTTCCACAGAAGATAGATTCTCATCTCCCTGTTCTTCCACAATCGGATGTTTCATTGCCATTGTTCTGTACAATGCCATGGGGCTACGATCGTATATAAGCAGATATTCACCCGATTGTATTCTCTCGGAATGATCTGTTGTTGCGTTATTTTCCGCCATACGCTGCGCCACAAATGTAGCCGGGATCGAACGACCACCCATCGATGAGATCGGTGTTATATGCAAATCCGGAAGTATGTCGGCCGTTGGTTGTGCGTTATTTGACATTCCGTTTTGTACATCGTTTAGGACTCGTAACTCAACTCCATTCACAAAAACTTCTTCCCCAAGAAGATCGGTGCTCTGTTCAATCAATACCTCACCGGTTGTGGTATTGATAACATCAAACGAAGCCGTAGACTGAGCATCATCTTCCTCTGTCTGGAATCGAATTTCGTAGACACCTTTTTCCAATTTAAATGGATCAATGACAGAGGCAAATACAGACCCTGTGCCCTCACCAGATACTTTCGTGAGTTCCAGTTCCGCGGGCCCTACAAATCCAGCCGAAGTACCCGTAGGTGTGACACGTTTCACATTTTGTCCGGCTTGCAGGGTTCCATCCGGTGCAATGCTTAGGCTGATTGGGGATTCAGAAGGTGCAATATTGGCCAGAACTGCTCCGCTGTTGTAGGCCGTTACGATATAGTAGTACTGACGTCCATTAATAATGTCGGTGTCTACAAAGCTTCTTCGCAAACCACTATCATCCCCTAAATAGAACTCCGTCCCTGAAATTGGAATTGGATGATTGCCAGAAATTCCATTTTCCACATCAAACTGAGCAATCGGCTCCAGGAACTGAAATGAACCACGTCCATCCGTGATCGTTCTTGCATCCGATAATGCAGGATCTGTGGTACGATAGACTCGGTATCCCTCAAAGTTTCGTGGATTAGCGCCAATCCGATCCAGAAAACGATCATACACATCTTCCGCCGTTCCGTCCCAATAGAGCGTCACTCTCCCATCACCAGGAACTGCTGTGAGATTGGGCGGTGGTGGTGCAATCGCAAACTGATAGTTTGCATCATAGGCCTGAAATGCATTGTTGAGTTGATTGGTCGCAAGCGTTGCATCTTCCCGGTTCGCGCCCAAACCATCGTTCACACCCAGGCCTCTGCCTGAGCCAATGTTGGATTGTGCTGCTGTTATCGCAATCGCAAAACGTTCCACAGAACCACTTTTCAGAGGAAAAAACCCAGACGTTAGAAACTGATCCCAATCGCCGGTTTCTGCTTCATTGACCGTAAGGTTGTCAAAATCACCCGGCTGCATGTAACGGAGCCAAATCTGACTATCTATTCCGGACAGGTTGAGTGCACCAGCAGCTACGATGGTTGCGGACGTAATTCCAATGGCATCCGTTTCCTGCACATCTGTTTTGTCGATTCCTGGTTCTCCGGGGAATGGCGTGAATGCTCCAGATGTCGGAAACCCATCTAATTCACCAATGGATCCGGTTCCCTCCACTCCGTCCAGACCCACATCATCCGACGCAAGCCAAGCTCTCGTGTTATCAAAGAAATCTTCACGAGATTCATCGATCATTGGTGCACTTGTCGCATGATTTCTATAGAAACGGTCAAAATAGGACTCCGGAAAAACAGGATTTACCGGTTGCCGGCTGTAACTCTCCCTCAGGGATTCCTGATAGGCAGTGATTTGTTCATCAAACTGGGCATCTGACTCTATTCGCTGTTGAATCCACTCATCAGGAATAACAAGACCCGGCTGCATGATTAACTGATCCGGCACCCATCCATTCTCAGTCTCCGTCCATTCACCGATCCCCGGATATTCGTTATAGCCATCAAAGTATCCGGACCATGTATAGTTGATATAGCGAACTGCTCGTACCAGTAATGAACCCTCCACAAAGCGGGAAAGAGTGAGATGATTCGGTTGGTTCTCATCAATCAATCCATCAAAGTCATCATCTTGCAAATTCCGATGGCGTGCATTCAGGGTATCCTCCCGAACCGTAAGTCCAGTGGACGGCAACACAAATTCAGCTTCTCCCAGCGTTACAATCACAGGATCTTCCTGTTCGAATACCTCTTCCTGCGGATATCTCATCAAAACTCTCTCACTCGTCTGCGGATGGATCAAGACAAGGGGATCACCGGGTCCGATAGTATACTCCTGAAAGTCATTTGCCAAAAATTGAGGCACTATCTGATCATTCAAGAAGGATTTGGATGGAAAGAATCCTCCATCCGCGTCAGTCAAGTACTGATACAGGTCCTGATTGGAGGGACGGTAAAGCCCTTCCGGACCACCGGCAAAGTAGAAATCACTGTCTCCGTCATTGTCGATTCCATCAATGGCATTCCCGGGAGTTTCAAGAAACCGGATCGCAGTCACGCCCACTTTTTGGCCGTCAAATTCCGGGGGAGATTCCGTGGGCCGGACGTCTGTATAGAATGCGATGGATCGCTGCTGATCAAAGAAGGGGTAATCATAACTAGGTGTGCCTAGCCAGTCAGCTGTCCAGAGCATAAAAGAAACTTTGTCATAATCGTTTTCCGAGTCATTCCGAATTTCAAAAATCGAAAAATGGACATTGCTGATTAGATTTTGTGTCCAGGATAATACCCTCGAATCCATGATGAGCCCCAGACCGCCTCTGTTTGGATCACTGGAATCGGGGAGATACCGGCCATCCCGTGAGTATCTTGTGTATAGGTCGTCCCCGGTACGGTAGAAAAACTCCTGATCGGCATTGAAAATGTCCTTGCCAAAAAAACCGTTCCACTGTCCGGGCCACCCGGGATCGGTAAGATCTTCCAACTTGTCCGGCCAGATGGTAGGCCATGTATTTTGAAAAGGAGAGTTTGGTCCCTGATCACTTCGGGCCAGTTCCGGGGAATTATCATTATAATAACCGATTACCGGGTTTTTTGCCCAACTGGAACCCGTTTGAGGATCGGTACGGTAGTTTGGAGCAACCACGATCGGTAGCGATGATCCATCCTGCTGATTCGTAACCTCTGCTCCTGTAAATACCGATGCAAAGTAGAGATAGCTTCGGTTGGTATTTTTAGGAAACTCAAAGTATAGCTCATCTACTTCGCTTGCCCTCCCTGCAAAACCAAAATTGTGATACGTAGCACGAAGTGTGTTGGCATCTAAAATCGACTTTCTGCGCTCTTCAAAGGATGAGCGTTCATCACTGGGTGTGAAGTCACTTTGACGAGCCTGCAATGCAATCACAGGTAGCATCAACAATACGATAAGTGAAGATAATATCGCTTGATACCGATGTTTCAATCTCAACCTGGTCCATCCACCCGATCTGGACAAACGATCGGCACCGGAAGAACTTTCCACACCGGACAAACGATCCGCCTCTACCAAACTAGTCATACCAGCCAGACTAGCCGAACACCATCGGTCGCCACTACTACCCATTTTAAATATTCTCATAGTCAAATTCTTAATCATTTCTGCAATCACGCCTAAAAGCTCATCTGAATTCCTACCTGGACACGTCTAGGCTCCCCGTAAAATCCGGGATTGTTGTAATACCCCTCATCATAATTGGAGGGAACATTTAAGGGAAGCTCAGGACTGCCACTGTCTGCGTAAACGAAGGAGATATTCCGGTTGTCCAGCAAATTATACACATTGGCAAAGAATCGTACACTATACCCAGACAAGTTCAGATTAGCGAAGAAGTTAAGATCGATCGAAAAACTGTCGGGCATGCGAACACTATTCGTAAGTATCCCGCCGGATGAGGAAATTCCAACTCTTCTGGGTATATCGGTGCTAGGAGTGAAGGGTAACCCAGTCGAGTAGCGCTGTACTACATTAAAACCCCAGCCATTCCCCTGGTAAAACAGGGTTGAGTTAAACACGTGTGTCCGGTCCCAGTTCGATGGCGTGAGAAAGCGTGCCAAATTTACTCCAGTTGTATCCCCTCTGGATACCGCCGCAAAAAACTCCGAGGCCGGATCAGAATTGGAATCCTCTGCAATCGAAAACGTGTAATCAAATCCAAATGTGACCGACCTGGAAATACGCTGATTCAAGGCAGCTGTTACACCGCGGATATTGGCATAATCTCTGTTAATCCAAGTACCGTACCTCACACTTGGTATGCTGGTTTCTTTCACCGGGCCGGAAGATACATAATCTCTTTTGTCCTCATAAAAGATCGTTACATCCAAGGCAGTTCCCTCAAATATTTCCTGCTGCACTCCCAACTCATATTTTACAGACTGTTCCGGTTTCAGGTCCGGATTACCAAATATCCCTTGAGTACCAGACTCACTCACCAAAATCAATTTACTTCCGTTGTATAGTTTATTGTAATCCGGTACCTGGAAGAAATATCCATACGAGAAATGGATCACCCCTTTTTCGGAGATAGGATAAGCAATACCAAGTCTCGGACTCACCTGATATTTTGCAGAAACGGGTTTGTAAAAGTCGTCTGCCCGATCTTTATAGGGTGTCGTTAAACTTGGCCTCGCGTCTCTAGGTACCTGTCCATTGGACTGAAAATAATCAAACCGAAGCCCCACATTGATCGTTAGTCGTTCAAAGTCGATCCGGTCTTGAACAAATGCACTCAGCAAAATCGGCTTTCTCTCCCACATTTCATGCTGTGGGGTATTGGGCTCCGGTACTGCCAGCTCAAGTGCATAGGGACCCACCAGTTGCTGAGGCGTAACATCATCCGGTAGAATCACATTCGCTCCGCCGGCAATCGGAACCAATCCATACGAATTGTAATCCATGATATCCGCCTGCAGTTCCACACCAGCTTTCACTAAATGCTGATCATTCACCTGACTAGTGACCTGTGCTTTGGCAATAAACGTCTGTGTTCTTCGATCAAAAAACCCGTTATCTGTCCCAAGACGGCTAAATCGTCCCGTCTGCCCAAACTGAAACTCTAGTGGCAAATCTCCCACACGATCATAATTAAAGTACCTGGGATCATACGGCGAGTCATACAACGAGCGGTCAAATGCATTCGATCGATACGCCAAATTGGTTACAATAAATGTATTTGCAGTCGGAGTGATGGTCGTCTTCAAATTCAGATAATAGTTTTGTCGAATTGTCTCCGGATTTGCGGATGCGACCAACCGGTTTCCATGATTATACCCCTGACTGGATTCCGTAGAATAATTCCCAATCAAATTAAACCTTAGGGCATTGAATGGCTTATATTCAAGATTTCCCTGGAAACTTAACGTCTCAAAGGGATGCATCGAAACGGCCAAGCTGTCCCTCCTTCCGGAATCAGTGTATCGAATATACTCCTCACCATCCACATCAAATCGTTCTACAATCGTATACCATGGAAGTGATTCATCTACCGTGTATCCATATCGGTTTACCGGGTTATCCGCCCGCAATTCTGTTACCCCCGGCTCCCAAATCAATTCACCCTCCTGGGTTTGCCGAGGCAGTAATGGCCCCTGTGGTGAGAATGCATCGTACCCATATAGCCATCCGGTGTTTCGAAACCGTCGCCCGGAAACAAAAAAGTTTACTTTATTCTTGATGATGGGGCCGGAAAAACTACCCTCGATATTGTACTGATGAAACGGATTGGTTTCTCCCACTGCATCCGGAGCGCCTGGATACAAACCCGTTCGCAAGGTTCCATAATCGCCGCCCCACAAACGTACATCCCCCCGATACTCATTGCTTCCGCTTCGGGTTGCAATGTTAATTATTCCCGATGTTGCCTGCCCGTATTCGGCGTTGAAGGTACCGGATACCACCTGAAGTTCCTGTATCGACTGGTTTTCGATTCTTAGACCCGCCCCACGGTCATAATCATCCGTTACTCTCACGCCGTCCACTACATAAGCCACCTCCGATGCTCTACCACCCCGAATGTGAATACTTCCACCCGGCCCCGTCGTCACACCTGTTTGCAAAGAAACGACATCTCCAACCTCCTGCACAGGCAATTTTTCCAGATCTTCTCTCGCCACCCTCGATTCTGAACTGGTTAAATCCCGAATGACCACATCCCTTTCTGCACGAACAACGATCTCCTCCCCCTCCACAATTTGCTCCGTCATCACCATATCAATTTGGGTCGTCAGATCGGTTCGAACAACCACATCTTCCACAATTTTAGTCTGAAATCCGATATACCGGAATTCGAGTGCATACGTACCTGGAGATACGTTCAGTATGCGATATTTCCCTTCAAAATCGGTACTGGTTCCAATCGTGGTTCCCTGGATGATCACATTCACGCCAATCAGGGTTTCACCGGTAGTTTGATCCGTTACCGTTCCAGTAATCCGGCCCGATTGAGCATAGGCAGAAGTACTTAAACTCAACAACGCGATCATTCCAAAAATTGAAATAATGAGCAAAGAAAACCTTTTCATAATCTCAGGGGGTCGTATGTCCATATGTATTCCAGAATTCATTGATACAATCTCAAATATCTTTTCTCAGTTTGATGTTCTAGGCGATTGTTCAATTGTTAATCCAGCAAGTCGGTCTTCGAAAATTCGTGCATCAAACCTCTTTTTCGCTCGCTCAATTACTTCCTGTTTCAATCGTTCAAACTCCATTTCTTCCAAATACCTGGAAATGGCATCTTTGGTATTTTCGTAGGTTAGCGGAGCGGCTTCTTTTCGACCCAAACAGCGAAACAAAACTACATAATGGCTCGAAATCTCGAACGGCCCGACAATCTCCCCTGGCTGAATACCTGCAAGTTCTGAAGCCATCGAACCAAACTCAGACAACGCCATAAATCCAAGTTCTCCGCCTCTGTCTACCAAACCGATATCGAGCGTATACTTTCTCAGCACCTCCTCAAATGAAAGTCCGCCATCGATCATTGCACGCCCATCCTGTGCCGCTTCTATACTCGCAAAAGGGATTTCAGCAAGATTTAAATGCAATTCCGGTGCAAAAAACTCTCCGTCTTCCTCAAATACCACTCGAACCTGCTCCTCATCCACCCGAACCATCTCCCGAATACTTTCATTAAACCGCTCGATCAGCGCATTATAAAAGGTTTCATCCGAGGAAGACTCCACGTACTCACGATCGATCGATTCATTGCGAAACGCCATTTCCAGAACAAAACGCCGATAGATCATCCCCTCAACCTGCTCCCGAAACTGGGGTAGAGACGTTACACGACTCCGTTGCTTCTTTGTCGTATACCGTGCCTCCTGAACAAAATCAGCAACATCAAATAGAAAAGACGGTTGACGCGCCAGCACCTGCGACCTTAAAGACTCCGGAACCGATGCAAGAAAGGACTCCTCATTAAAACCATCCGTCGTGTATGCAGATCGGTCATCCCTAATAATATCCCATATCTGCCGTAACAATTCCTCATTTAGAGAAAACGATTCGATGGTATCTCTCATATGTGAACGAATCGCAAGTTCCCGCTTTTGACGAAATGCCAAAAGAGTCAGATCCCTTTTTTTCTCCGCAAATTGTTGCTCGGTAACCGCCGGGGTTTCGACTCGATCTGTGAGCTGAATGATGGAATAACCTGTACTGGTTTTTACCGGCTCCGAAATCTCTCCAACCGCCATCTGATAGGCTCTGTCTTCGAACGAGATATCCATATCATCCACTGTAAAATATCCCAGGTCTCCCCCGTTGTACTTGAGGGCGGGTGTTTCAAAATGAATACGGGCCAGTTCATCAAAAGAGGCACCATTCCGAAGTTTCTGTTTGATGGAATTCGCTTCCTCTTCTGTATCCGATTGAATATGGGATGCGCGCAATGTTGTATTGAGTCTGTGAAATAATGTTCGCAGATCCTGTTCTGAAACTTGCACTTGAGGTTCAACCACATCTCTGAGAAAAGCCTCCATCCAAACCTTTCGCTCAATCATTGTACGCTCATATTGCAGTTCAGGCTCCCGATCCCAACCCTGATCCAGCGCATACGCAACCATAGAGTACCTGCTCAACCGATCTTCAAGAATGGACTTTTGCACATCCTTACTCAGATTGACACCCTGCCCTGTGCGTTCCGCGAATTGGTTCAGTTTATTTTGAAAATGACGGGCTGATATTTCAAAATCGGCCACCTGAGCCACGGTAACCGACCTTGTAACGTCTTCAGCTTCAGCAGCATTTTCAACTGCAGAATCCCTGGATTCACATGAGAAAAAAAAGAATGAAAATAGATAAAACACAAAGAGAAAAGCGGCCGTACTTACCGGCATCTTGAAAATCATCCCCGTTCGAAAACTCGTTGAATTCATTCTTTCTGTTAGCGCATTTCTGATATTAATACCCAAAAATATGAAAGCGCTTACACTTAGTCAAC
>PZPG01000007.1:60936-77967 GCA_003045995.1 Bacteroidota bacterium | reverse complement strand
ATCCCATCAACCCGAAAAAGAAAAACGATGAATTCGATATTCATTTTGATGTTGTGTTTATTTATGATTACTGTAGTGTGTATGCCGTATCTCATAATTCAAAAATAAAAGTACTTTGTATGATGGAAGATTCTATTAAATGGGCGGGAATGGTGGTTTTTGCAGTTGTAAGTTTGGTGTTTTGTGAAGTGGCAGTGGGGCAGGAAAGGCTTGGATATACAGCGGATGAGATCGAGGGGGAGTTTGCAGATGAAAAATATGAGTTGAATGCTGGTTGGGAGGATGGGGAGTATTTTGTGAGCGTTTGGTTGGATGAGGTATATGTTGTGTATAGGTTTGATGAAGATGTAGTGTGCACAAGGACGATAATTTTGCCGCTAACACAGGAAAAATTGGACGAGTTCACTGAATCTTATATTGCAATGTATGAGTGGGATTCTGAGAGGAAATGGGTGGTAGAAAGAGAGGAGGGGGTAGCCGAGATCGAGTTTTTTATGATAGGGCCGACGCCGTTGTTTGAGTGGCGATGGGTTAAGGAGTGATGGATAGAAAAGTGATGGAGGAGCGATGGCGGTTTGTCTTGAGTTTATTGATTTGATTATTCCAATTGAGGCGATTGAACGGGTATATCCGGGAGGGTTTGTGAAGTGGAAGCAGGATGAAGGTGTCGAGGGGCAGGTATCGGGCCGATATTGGTATGATGAGTATCTATTGAGGGATGGTGCGATGGGACCGCAGGTGATGGAGGACATGGTGAGAGAGTGGGAGCAGCGGGGGCTTACGGCGCTGGCGATGGAGAATGGACAACGGGTGTGGAAGGATGTTTGTGTAGTGGAGGGTTTGTTTCGGGGACCGACGTTGCCGTGTGATTGGCTTGTGTATGATGAGCGGGATCGGGTGGCGTATATGAAGGGTACACCACGGGGGGAAGTGATTGGGCCGGAGCGTCTTGTTGCGAGGATCCGGCAGAGTGGTAATGGCTCTGCCGGAAAGGGTTGATGCGATTTGCGAATTGCGGGTTTTTATTTCACGAGCATCAGTTTTTTCACGAGTGCCTGCCCTTCGAATTCGAGCCTGTAGAAGTAGACGCCACTTGTGAGGCGTGAGCCGTCGAAGGTTGCCGTGTGTTTGCCGGCCGTTCGCTGTTCTTGTACCAGAACCTGGACTTCTTGCCCAATGGTGTTGAATACAGATAGTTTGACTTCGCCGGGTGATGGCAAGCTGAAATCGATCTGCGTGGTGGGGTTGAAGGGGTTGGGGTAGTTTTGAAAGAGCGCAAACTCGGCCGGTAGCTCTTGCATAGGTTCATTAGACACCAGAATGTCGGTGTTGGGGATGAGTGCCGTTGGCGGGATGACGTTGACCGGATCGTTTCTGTTCCAGCGAAGGAACATTCCGGCATCGCCGCTGTTGTGGCTGTATTCCACCTTGAGCGTGTTGCGAGAGTTGCTGAATAGTGTCTGGATACTCGATTGTGTGCTGTTTTCGTCGATGATAAGCTCGTCGTTGAGCCAGACCCGGGCGGTTCCATTCACCGGATCGGCGTAAAATCTGTAGAATCCAAAGTTTTCGATGGCCAGATCCCCATCCCAGCGAACGCTGAATCCGCTATTGCCAACGCTTTGACCTTGTTCGTTTTGGATATTCGGACCACGGTCTCCCCACTGGAATGCGATCATGGGATCTTTCCGTACGATTTCATTGCCGGTGAAGTCTGCATTAGAGAAGTAGGTTGCAGCCAAGCCACGAAGGGAGTCTTGGTCTGTGCTGGCAATCCCTTTGCCGTGAAAGTCGATCCAGTTGATATTTCCAAACCCGTCCCCTCCGGTGTCGCTTTTGTACACCAGGTAGACATCGCGGGTGCCTCCCGGATTATCCAGAGCGGCAGTGAAGTAGTCGTAGGTTTGCCATCCGCCGGTAAGTTGGGTTCCAATGGTGGCAATGAGGGGGCCATCGATTGCATCCACCCGAACCTCAAGGTTTGCGGCAATTTGCTGGGCGGCGTATCGAAGTGTTATAAAATCGATGCCTTCGAAGTTCATTGGGCCGAATTTGAGAGCGGAGTTTTGCGAGGCAAAACCGACATTCAGTGCCCCACCCATGAAGTCTCCTGTAGATTCGGTTTGAAGGCCAATGAGCTCGACCGCATGTTGAGCTTGCTTGCGTTTCAAATTGAGGACGATTCCGTCTGTTCCGCGCAGCGAAGCACCCACATCTGCGCCGTCATCATCATACCAGGCACCCAGCACGTAAAATACATTGTCGGGTCCCTCCCCATGGGTTTCTGCCATAAATGTACCTTCGCATCCGTTTCGAGGACCGGTACCGTGGGAGTGATCGTCGTGGCCAATGGATGGTTCCACAACGATATCTTCGCATTGTATGCCGTTTCCAATGCTGCCCTGCTCGGCATCGGTGACCTCAACCCGGTAGTTGATAAGGTCAAAGTCTTCGTAAAATCCGCCGTTCACGGGCTCGGTGATCGTAACGACCGGCGCGCTATTTCCCACTACGATCTCTAGCTGGGCCACGGACGTTGCCCCCTCTGGATCCGCCACCGTAAGTGTGGCCAGATACGCACCATTCTCGGTATACGTGTAGCTTACAGTAGGCGTGGTGGCATCGGTGATTTGATCGCCGTTCAGGTCCCAGGTATAGGTGAGAATATCCCCCGCATCCGGATCGGAGGAGGTGACCCCGCTAAATTCAACTTGCAGCGGTGCGATTCCACTCTGAACACTGGCGGTGGCTCGTGCCGTTGGCACCCGATTGGCCAGATTCTGTGCGAATTCAATTTTTATGATGCGATCGTCGGTGTTTTCTTCAAAAAATCCGGTTCCCCATTCAATCACATAGAGGGCGCCATCAGGTCCAAACTCCATATCGATGGGGCGTGCCAGCGATTCGTTTTGCAGGAAAGGGTTGATTTGAAACAGCTCGCCATTTTCATCAAATCGTATCTCTTTGATCCAGTTTCGGGTCCACTCCATGATGAATAGCGACCCATCGAAGTATTCGGGTAAACTTCCTGTTTCAGTGAGGGTTTCGTCGTAGTGGAAAAATCCACCGGCAATGGCTGTTCTCTGTCCGCTCCCCAGTTCCGGCCAGTTTTCTGTGAAGCCATAGGTATATGCGATCCAGGCAGGGATGGACGGGGGAAGTTGCTCAGCGCCTGTATTGTTGGGTGAGTTGTTCACCGGAGCAGCGCAGTTGTAGGCAGGTCCCGCTGTTCCGGTCGCAAAGTCGTATTCCCGGTAGGGTAGGTTCTCCGCTATGCAAAAGGGCCACCCAAAGTTTCCGGCTGTGCTCGTTCGATTGAACTCATCGTATCCTCTTGGACCGCGGAGAGGATTGTCCCCTCCAGCGTCCGGGCCAACATCCCCCCAAAATAGCTCTCCAGAATCTCGATGAACGGCCATTCGGAACGGATTCCGGGTGCCCATCACATAAATCTCGGGAAGTCCCTCTTCGGGTGTGGCAAACAGGTTGCCTTCGGGGATGGTGTAGGATCCGTCTTCCTGCGGTCGGATGCGAAGGATTTTTCCACGAAGATCCTGGGTGTTACCGGAGGTGGCTTGGGCATCGTAGTACTCTCTTCCGGGGCGTTCGTCGATGGGTGCAAATCCGTCTGCTTCGAATGGATTGACGTTGTCGCCGGTGGCAATAAACAGGTCGCCGTTAGGACCAAATTCCAGGTCGCCGCCAGAGTGGCAACACTGAGCTCTCTGAACAGGGATCTGAAGAATGATCTCTTCGGAATCCATGTCGAGGGTGGTCCCGTCAAACAGAAAACGGGAGATACGCTGCTCAACAACGGTTCGTGGAGAGTAAAAAAGGTATAGTTGCTGATTGGATGCAAAGTCGGGGTCGAGTGTTAATCCTATCAACCCGTCTTCTCGTCCGCTGTCGACATCTAGTGTTGCTGCCGTCGTAATGATTCCGGTGGTTGAATTCCAGAGATTGAGCGTTCCTCCTCGTTCGATGTAGAGAACATCATAGTTGGGCAGAATCGCAAGCGCCATGGGGTAGGCTGGGTTCTCCTTAATAACGGTGATTTGATATTGGCTCTCGTTGGTGGCATCAAATTCTCCTTGGATATCACCAGATGCGTATAGAATACCGCCCAAAATATGTTGCAGAAAATCGGGTTCCGAAAACGATTCGGAGGTGTGGCCACCACCCGTGTACCAGGAGCGGCCCCCATCGAACTCATGCATCCATGCGATGGGGTGATCGTAACCCATGTTGCCACCATTGTAGCTGTCCTCGTCGAGCGTAGCAAGCACATGAACCTTCCCGCGGGGGTTTTCCTGGTAGTTGTACCATTCGTCGGTGCGTACCCAGTATTCGGGCAAGTGTTGCGTAGAGGGATGAATCCGGTCGGCAACTTCGATGGTGGCAGATTGAATTTGCGGATGGCTGTCGAAGTAGGCGCCCACAAGTTCGCCGTACCAGGGCCAGTTATACTCGGTGTCGGAGGCCGCATGAATACCCACAAACCCGCCGCCTTGTTGGATGTAGGATTCAAATGCATTTTGCTGCACCGTGTTGAGAACGTTCCCGGTGGTACTTAGAAATACGACTGCCTCGTACTGAAGGAGGTTCTCCAGCGTGAATGCGCTTGCATCTTCGGTGGTGTCGACAGTGAAATTGTTGTTCTGACCTAGTTGTTGGATCGCTGCAATTCCATCAGGAATGGATGCATGCCGAAATCCCTCCGTTTTCGAGAAAACAAGCACCTTAAAAGAGTGAGCAAGGGTAGCTGAAGCAAATAAAAGCACAAGCAAGATACTGAGGAACCAAGATTTCATGTTGAGCATACGTTTTTTAATGAAATGGGTGTTTCTATGGAATGGGTGTTTTTGCGGGTTGATTGACAGTTCGATGTCGATCCATTAATCGACGGTGATCATGCTGAAATTGAATCCTCCTTCCAGGATCTCCACCCGAACGAGTGCTTCCCCAGCTTCAAAGTCTTCGTTTCCAAAATTGATTTGCGACCAGCTTTGAAATCCGCCAGTGTCCGGAATGTCCAGATCCCCGCCAATGGGTTTGTTGTTCACTTTGATGCGCATCTTCCCGCTTCCGGTGGATGCAATGCGTGCTCGAACGTTATAGTTTCCGGCTTCGGTCACATTGACCGTGTATTCCAGCCACTCTCCCGTATCAATCCAACCAATGTTATACTCAACGGCAGGATCGCTGCATACCTCAATATCAACCCCGTCATTCCGGAACGACCAACCACGGTTCCCCACATTTTGATCTTCATCGCTGCTCACCTGCTTGTACTCGGTGTCGTAATAGGAGACGCCCTGATTCCCGATATCATAATGAACTGCCAGGATATTGCCCGGGATATTGATCTCTGTGTAGGGAATATTAGCCACATCAAAATCGGGCGAGAACCATGCAGCAAGAACATCCGGCCGAAGTGTTGTTTTTTCGATGGCCAGATCGCGAGCCATTTGAAACAGTCCCTGCTCCGCTTCCTGTGCCGTTGGCCGGGGCCCATTCCCCTTCCAGTAGTTTACCACTTTTTCATAGTTGGGATTGGTGGGTGAGGATAGGGGGGATGTGATGGTCTCCAGTTTCTTGTGCGTCCACTTGTTCCAGCCGATATCCAGATTTTCGACAAGCTCTTTGGTTTCGTAAAACCACACGTTGGAGTTCTCACCGGTTTCTCCCAGCCATAGTGGTGTATCGTACTGGTCCCGGATATTCAGCAAGTACTGGATCGTCCCCTGGTCGGTTTCATTCCAGTATTTATGGAATGCATAGACCATGTTGTCGTCAAAGGGTGGATACAGGTAGTCGAAGGTAGTTGCGTAGTAGTTCCCCTCGATGAATAGAATGTGATTTTGATCGATCGCACGGATGGCTGGAACAATTTGCCCGTAGAATCGTGCCAGGTCTGTGTTGTCGTATCCGGCGGGGGTTACGGGTTCATTGATGATATCATAGCCAATCACGATAGTTTCATCTTTGTAGCGACGGGCAATCTCTTCCCAAATTTTAATGGTGATGGGCCAGTAGATCTCACTTTCGGTCCAGAAGCGGGCTGTGCCATCGCTGTCGGAGATTTCGCTCTCACTTTGCGCTCCGGGAGCGGCGTGCATATCAAAAATCACATCAATCCGATGGCGCTTGCACCACTTTAGTAGATTGTCCATACGCTCGAATCCAGACTCTTTGAAGCTCTCGGTTGGAATATCATAAAATATGTCAAAATGAAACGGCACACGGATATGATCCACACCCCACTCTTTCATTGCGATGATATCCGCTTCAGTAACGTAATTATCGCGGAATTCCTGGAACCATTGCTCGGCTTTTGCAGCACCAATCAGATCGGTGATCTCGTTTCGCACATCGGTTGCGCCAAAGTCGCCGGGCATTTTAAACATATATCCCTCCGGCAACAGCCATCCGCCCAGGCCAAATCCTTTGATGACGACTGGCTGCCCTTGCCGGTTGAGGATGTCTTTCCCATCAACCCGAAAAAATGTCTCATCATTGTAGCCGTTTAGGTCATCGTCATCAGTATCAGTTGAACCTGTCGGGTTTTGGCAATTAACAAGAAGACTACCAATCAGGATGCAATAAACGATGTGAAAATGGAACCTATTTATCTTCTTCATGGAATTGGAAACGCTTTTTTATTTTGATGTGGTTACGTGCTATACGTTTACAGAACCTCAGAAATTAAGTAACGCTTTGTTGTCAATTTGGCCGGATCTTGATTTGTGTTCACTTCCAGCCTTGCTAAAATCATCGTTCTGCTTGATGACGTTTGAGTGATTACTGTATGCAAAAATGTCTCATAAAATGAAAAAATTTTGCAAACAATGGTAGAGAAAGCAAAGCAAATTATACGTGATTTACCTTTTTGACCATACAATGATATTCAGGATTCTATTGAAAAACAAGTTGATGCAATCAATAACCGCAGATTTGATTTTTAGAGTCTTTGGTTTTGTACTAAAAGTACTGGCGCAAGATGATTGAAATCTTTTAGCAAATATTTTTCAGTATTTGCAAAATGTGCGGAAAACGTATACTTTCGTGGAAGCGATTTTCTCAATATCGATCACCTACAAGGTAGAGAAAAGCGTTGCGGAACTAACTGTTCGGACATTTAACTCACAATCAAACAAACATATCTATGATGAAAGCTACAATCAAAGCTTCTTTATTCTTAACCATTTCAACACTCTTGTTGTTTGGGTTCGCTACCAATTCTGCTGCCCAATATACATCGTACGGTGAAAACATCGTCATCAATGGCGACTTTTCTGCGGGAGGTGAAGGCTGGTCCATTGAAGGCGGGAATGGCGTAGTAACGTATCCTGACACATTGAAATTTGAAGTCACTGCTGCAGGGAATGCCTATGATCTTCAAAGTTTTCAGACGCTCAATGCAGAGCAGATTGCCGCGTTATCGGAAGGTGGAACCTGGGAATTGTCATTTGATGCAATGACACCCGATGATTCTAAAAACTTTCATGTGTTCCTCGGACAGGTCGGTGGAGACTGGGCACGATACTGGAATACGGATGGTGGAAATGGCACCGGTGACGTTCAGGTAGACGGCGAAATGAAAACCTACACCTTGCGTACAAACATCATGCAGACCTGGGAAAGCATGAAGCTCGGTTTTGAGGTTGCCGGCGATGATGCAGATCTGTATATCGACAATGTTATGTTGAGAAAAGCACAGGACAACATTGTGATCAACGGTGATTTTGCCCTCGGAGATTCACTCTGGAACTTTACACCAGCGGCAGCCAATATTGAGGTTGTAGATGGAGAGTTGGCGTTTACGAACATTCCTGGCACCGGTAATACCTATGATGTGCAGGCTATGCACGTATTTAATGAGGAAAGTAAGGATTCGATCTATGCTGGTCCGTATCAAGTGAAATTTGATGCGCGTACATCAGAAGGCACACAGGAAGTACACCTCTTCTTTGGAGAGATTGGTGGCGGTTGGAACCGGTACTTTGGAGAGTCAACCGACGGTCGAATTACGGTAGACACCGAAATGAAGACCTATGTTTTGGAAACGTCCATCGAAACAACGTATCCAAACATGCAGCTTGGTTTTGAAGTGAACTACGCGCCGGGCGACTTCTATGTGGATAACATCGTCCTTAGCCGAATCACGGATCCTGTACCCGATGCTCCGGAAGTACAGTGGACAACGGAAAATGGGGTTGTGACGATCACAGTGACCGATAATGGTGCTTCCTCTTACGATGTATTTTTTGCAGACTCTGCCTTTACCGCGACGAGCCAGGGAACCCTCGTGGGCACGATCAATCCTAGCGAAGGTTTTTCTGTCACTCATACAACGGTCGCCCCGCATCCGGATCTGGTTACCAACTTCGATGCATACTACGGTGTCGTTGGCCGTTCCGAACTAGGTTCTCCTAGTGAAATGACCACGGGAGTGATTAACACCTCCATGACCGTTCGTGAGAACTATATCTATGAGCTTAGTCTGGAAGCGGTGGAAGCTGTTGCAGGTGCACTAGATGAAGGTGTTGTGCCGGAAGCTGCTGTTCTGGCCTCTTTCTTCCCGGATACCTACATGCCGTTTGAAATTACCAATGAAAACCTCAAAGTAGAGGGTTCTGGCGGTGATAACGATGCAGACATCTCTGCCAAGTTTTGGGTTGGTGTTGAAAACTTCACGGGTGCCGATCTGATGGTATTTTATGCCGAGATCATGGACGACATTGTGGTCCCTGCAGCCAATGCAGCAGATGGTGGTGGCGGTTGGAACTTTGATTCATGGGAAGGTGGAATTGGTGCCTACTCACCGGAAAACTTTGTGATCGGATCCGATCATGAAAATTTCGAATCAGGTGAAGAACCAGATTACCAGTTGCGAGCCGGATTTATGGACGATGCACCCCCGTACATCCATGCTTGGGATGGTGGAACCGGGAATTTTAACCAGTTAGTTCCTAACTCTGCTACCATTGGTGATAGTACACAAGCTGGAATGTACCGCTTACTTACTGTGATGAGCACGATCGAGTTTAGCGGACTGAATCCCGATGCGAAAGACTTTGAATTTCCTACAGGGACAGAGTTTACAACGATTCCATTCCAGTTGGCCATCAACGATAATGATGGAAATGGCCGGGACGTGCAAATTGCATGGTCCTCCAAGAGTACATCTCAGTGGTGGAATACACCGTCCAACTGGGAGATTGTGGCGATCGTAGGGGCAGATGGAGCCTTCACATCTACGGAGAACTTCGAGCAGCCTGTAACATTCGAGTTGAAGCAAAACTTCCCGAATCCATTCAACCCAACGACAACCATTCAGTTCAGTCTTGGAAGTGTTCAGGATGTAACTTTGGAAGTATATAACATGCTTGGACAAAAAGTGGCTACCCTAATCCAGGATCAGAAGCTATCTGCCGGAAAACATACACAGACATTCGATGCCTCGAACTTGGCCTCTGGTATGTATCTGTATAGAATCAGTACGCCGGACTTTGTGCAGTCCCGAAAAATGCTGCTGATCAAGTAATCCGTTGAGTTTGTAATCAACAGAGAGTGTAAACATCAAATCAACATCAGGGTGTAGCCGGACTCATCTGGCTATGCCCTGTTTTTAATTCGACAAATATGTACAAAAAATTTGCTGGTTGGTTTTTTATTGCTTTGATTTACTTCAGCCTTGGAACTACGGATCTGCAGGCAGGAACAAAGGGGAAAATTGCAGGTACGGTGGTCGACGAGTCCGGTGAAACACTGATTGGGGTTCAGGTATTCATTGAAGGTACGACAAGAGGGGCATTAACAGATATTGATGGTAAGTACACGATTATCAATTTGGATCCAGGGATCTATACAGTCGTGTTTCGGTACATTGGTTTTGCTACTGTGAGAGTGGAGAATGTAGAGGTAATCGTCGACAAAACTACGACCGTGGACGCGACACTGGTTGAAGAAACGATCGAGGGACAGGAGATCGTGGTTACGGCAGAACGGCCGATCGTGGAGAAAGACCGAACCACCACGACCTCTGTGATTACAGCAAGTCAGCTTCAAGATCTTCCATTGGTAAGTCTCAACGAAGCGATCAACAAACAAGCTGGGGTTGTGGATGGGCATTTTCGTGGCGGGAGAATCGGTGAGGTTTCTTATTTGGTAAATGGGGTTCCTATCAATAATGCATTTAATAACAGTGCTTCCTTTGATGTGGAGCAAAATATGGTTTCGTCGCTGGAGGTCATCAGCGGGGTTTTTAACGCGGAATATGGTCAGGCGCTGAGTGGGGTGGTCAATATTGTTACAAAGGGAGTAAGTGATACATGGACCGGTAATTTTCTTGGGTACGCAGGTCGCATTGTAAGCGGGCGGGAGCTCGAATTCGTAACCCGGAACACCGATCAAACGTTCTTTTTGAGTGCCGATGACTTTGCAAACGAAACTTTTACCTACACGGAAGCTGCTCCGGTCATTGGGGATCAGGATTATCAATTGTCTTTTGGTGGCCCGATTTTAAAGGATCGCTTGAGTATTCAAAATACATTGAGATATGTCACGTTTGATGGGCATTTGATTGGGAGAGATCTGTTTCGGCCGTCCGATATCCAAAGCTCTAACATCAGTGCTGGGGCCAGCCGTGATGCATGGCTCATTCAGTCGTCTGGTAACGGAGAGTTTGAATCGCTGAATCGCCAGGATCGTCTTTCGCTGAACAGTTCGATCGTCTATGAATTTACAAGCCGGTTAAAGCTCGACTACAATCTTTTTTACCAGTATGGTGATGGCCGAAACTACAATCACGGATACAAATACAATCCGTCGGGACTCAACAATTATTACTTCTCCAATCAGACCCATATCCTTGGATTACGATACACAATGGGTGATAATGCGTTTGCTAATCTCTCTTACAGCTTTTTTAACGATCAAAGCGAAAGTTATCTGTATGATGATGTCACCGCACAGGGAGATCTCGACGAACGGTATGTGGCTCCGTCACAGAGCAGTCAGCAGGGAGCTTATTCATTCGCCATGGGAGGCAACGAACTCTACTCCAGTGAGGAGATTACGCAGTCCCACACGATTGTTGCAGATTATACTAATCAGTTAAATAATATTGTTCTGTGGAAATCAGGGGTGAGCGCACGTTTTCACGGTTTGAACAATGAGAGTTATGGGATCAGTGTAAATCCAGCAACCCAGCAAGCATTTCGCTCATCCGATCCATCCGCCAATAATAGTTTGGAGGTAAATCCCTGGGAAGCAGCGGCATATTCGCAGGTAAAACTGGAGTTTGAAAATCTGATCGTCAATGCAGGTCTCCGATTCGACTACTTTGAGCCGGACTATGTGGTTCCGGTGGATCTATCCCAGTTTAATGAGGAGGAGATTCTGGATCAGGAAACGGGAATGATGATATCCAATCGGAAAGATGCGGACCCTACCTTTCAGATCAGCCCGCGACTGGGTGTTGCGTTTCCAATTTCAGAAACAGGGGTGATGCGATTTTCAGCCGGATTGTTTTTTCAGACACCGCAGCTCAATTTGCTGTACACCAATAATGAGTTCGACCGTCCCCAGGGGGCAGGTGCCTACACCATCGGAAACGCGAACTTAGAGCCGGAACGGACACTTCACTTTGAAGTAGGATTGCAACAGGGGCTTACGGAAAGTATGGGAATGGATCTTACCGTGTTTTCAAAAGATATCCGGGAACTCTCCGGGCAAACGGCCGTTAGGGGTAGTATCGGAGTTCCTGTTGGTCGTTTGGAAAACATCGATTACGGAACCGTGAAAGGGATCACGCTCTCCTTGTTTGAGCGAGGCAGAGGACAATTTTCCTGGACCATCGATTATACGCTTCAATTTGCCAGCGGATCTGCATCGAATCCGGCTGAGCGCTTTAACCGGTTTGTTACCAACTCGGAAGAGATCATCAGCATCAACCGTCTCAACTGGGACCGAAGAAATGTTCTCAACAATTCTGTTACCTGGAACAGCAACTTTGGATTAACCTTGTCGGCCATTAACAGTTTGCAATCCGGGAGTCCCTACACATCCGAAAGAAATAACATCACCTCACTTACCCCCAATAATGAGGATACACCCACTTGGTTCAACTCCGATCTTCGGGCATATTACAAACCACCCCGCCTGAAACCGGATATTGAGTTCTTTTTGCAGGTGAATAATGTGTTTGATACAGCCCCCCATTTTGGAATCTATGTAGATACAGGGCTGGCAAACGAGTCTACGGAGTTGCAACGGTTGCTAAACAGTGGCACTGTGCCCGGTGGGTTGAACAGCCTTCAGGAATACTATCTGGATCAATCGCGTAGAGGGGCACCGCGTTCTGTGAAAGTTGGATTAAGTTATAAATTTTAAATTGGTAGGGATTCGAATGATTAAGCGGTTTATTATATCTGTATGGTTCTTGCTTATACTGGCACCATTTTACTCCTTGAATGCACAGCAAACGATTCCAGATTCCCTCAACGGTGTAGTGTACCGTGGTGCATTCGACAATATTGCAAGGGGTGTGATTGACGGGAATCTTATTGAAACCAACTTTCGAAATCACGGAGAGCTATCCCGATGGAATGATCTGCCGTGGGGCGTTTGGCCGCGGGGAGTTGGCGGGCGACATATCGACGGAATCGGAGTGGTTGTTTCTGCGTACGTCGATGGAGTGGCTCCCGATCGAGTAGAAACATTTCAGGATTATCTGGACATCATCAGCGACCCTGGATTTCGCCCCGATACGCTTCTGAATCCGGTTATTATCAACTATCGTGAGGCCGGTGCGAGAACCAGTCCGTACAACGGGGATCTTTGGGGATGGTTACCGCTTCCGGGCTTTAACAATCCAAACCGGGTAGACCCGATCACCCTGGGTTCAGCCCCAGTGCCGGCGCTCTCCAACGATCTGGATAGCTGGCCGGATTTTTGGCCCGATCGCCTGGAGGAGGATGACAGCGGTTGGCCCGGTACATGGAATGGCCGTGACGGAAGGTTTCCAAGTTCTGATCTGGAGTCCTACTACGTGATGGATGACTTTTCAGATTATGAATACGCATTCGGGATTGAAACCAACGGGGCACACTCTGGACTGGGTGTGTACTATCCCAGTCCTTTTGAGGATCCGTCCATTGGTGGACTGGGCCTGCAGACACAAATCCGCTTGTTTCAATGGGCGAATATATTGGCAGAAGATGCCATGTTCATTATCTACAGGATTACGAACAAAAGTGAGCAAGATCAATCCAGATTATTCTTTTCTCAAATTGTGGATTATGGATTAGGACAGGACGAACAGGATGATAATGCGTCGTACGATCCATTTTTGGATGTTGTGTTTGGATGGGATTCCGATGGTTTGGCCGATCCTACGAATCCGGGTGAATCTCGGTATGAATTGGGCTATGCCGGTTTTGCGTTTCTTGAGTCGCCGGCAAATGACGTAAATATGTTGGATGATGATCTGGACGGAATTACGGACGAGTCCCGTTTTCTGGAAAATTACCTGGCCTTGACAAGCCAGTCCGAAATTGATTCGTATGTGAGTTCCAACTACAACACAGCACAATTTGAACTTTTCTACGGACAATCCTATGATGAACGACCTGCATACAAGGCGGGTATTTGGTTCACCACGGATGAGAACCTTGACTGGATTGGCTTCACCGATACCAACGAAAATGATGTATGGGACATCGGCGAGCCCCTCAACAACGATGTGGGGGCTGACGGACTAGGACCATTTGCACTTAATTACCCCGGCCCAGACTCTGGAGAGGGTGATGGGTTGCCTACGAACGGCGAGCCGAATTACAATGAATTGGATGTGGATGAATCTGATCAGATTGGTTTGACAGGATTTGATTTGAATACACGGCCATTTTATGAGAGCGGGGATAACCTTCGGGATGATACTTGGCTTTTTGAGCGGATCGAGGCAACTCTGTTCTCGAATCCAGATTATGTAGAGCCCCCGACGGTTGTGGCGAATGAGCCATTTATCTTGTTTACATCGGGTGAAGTGGAATTGTTTTCTGAGAGCAACCCGGGTGCGAAATCAACCGACTTCTTCTCGACTGCATGGATTTTTGGTGAAGATGAGGGAGATTTCTTCAAAAACCGACGAACGGTTCAAAACATCTATAACTCTGACTACAACTTTGCGCAGCCGCCAATTATGCCAACGCTGACAGCGATACCCGGAGATGAGCAAGTCGTTCTCTCTTGGGATACGTTATCTGTAAATAGTTTTGACCGCTTTCTTCAAGATTTCGACTTCGAGGGGTACAAACTTTACAAAGGTACAGACAACTTGCTGAGTGATGCTCGCAGCATCTCGGATGTAAATGGAACTCCAACCTTCTATGAGCCACTCGCCCGATGGGATCTGGATAATGACATCTCCGGCACCATTCCTGTACTAGAGGGTCAGGCAATGTACGACCTTGGAAGCAATACCGGATTGGAGTACTACTATGTAGATAATGATGTTACCAACGGGAAACTCTACTACTACGCCATTGTGGCCTACGACCGTGGAATTCAGTCTAGCGGTGGTGATGATCCGGGAATTGATCCACAGGAGAACACGTTCCGGGTATCCTTAAATGGGGCTGGTGCTGTAGTTGGAACGTCGATTAATGCAGCTGCCGTGATGCCAACGACAAAACCTGCCGGGTATATAGGTGGCGGAACCGACACAGACTTAAGCAAAGTTACAGAAGGAAGTGGTACAGGTTCTGCTTCGATTTCAGTGGCAGTAGAAGAGTTGATTGATGAGTCGAAACTTTATGAAGTGACGTTCACCGATTCTGCATCTTCAGTTGGGATTCAAAGGGTGACGACCGGGTACCAGATTCGGGAAGCGGGCGGTGCAGTACTTGCCAGCTCTAATCAATTTGAAAGCACTTCGAAAATTGTTGACGGATTCATCGTAAACTTTATGAATGATGGTCCCGGAACGATTATTCGGGAGAGAACCGGATGGGTATCGAATGAGGGGCAAGAAAATGAGATCTATAATCTAGATCCAACCGAGCTGGATGGGTTTTCAACCAACTGGGAACTGGCCATCACGCCGGATCGCGATGGCGACCTGACTAATTTCGTGCGCACAGATCACGATTATGAAGTGTACTTTGTGGATCCTGCAGACAGTACGTATCGTCCACCACTCATTTTCGGCGCCGGATTCAGCCGTTTCGAAATCCCTGTGTTTGCCCGGAACCTGATCACCGGAGAACTTGTCGATCTATTCATATTGGATAACAATGATAATGACGAGCTCAACAAGGGCGATGTACTATTTTTGGCTGAGCGAGACGACAGAAACCGTGTTAAATACCGGTTTATGATCTCCATCCTGGAATCGGGTGGATCACAAGATATCGCACCATCACCCGGTGATAAATTCAAAATCTCTACCACTCGTCCATTCGGCCGCGACGATCTGTTCCGGTTTACGATGAGAAAGCAGGTGATCGACAACGACCTAGCTAAGGATGCACTTGAAAATATCTACGTTGCACCAAACCCCTATTTGGGTGCTGCTTCTTGGGAGCGAAAGAGTGGGTCCATTGGAAGGGGAGAGAGGAGAATCGAGTTTTTCAACCTGCCAAGAACCTGTACGATTCGGATTTTCAATGTTCGGGGAGAACTAGTTCGCACCATTGAGCATGAAGGCAGCTTTAACGACGGATCCGTTGCGTGGGACTTGCGATCCAACGACAGTGAAGATGTCGCATACGGAATTTACTTCTACCATGTAACCGCGCCAGGCATTGGTGAGTACGTGGATAAATTTGCAATCATCAAATAGAAGTAGGGATATACTATGAATATGCTTAAAAACATCACATTCGCTTTTATTCTCATCACACTGAGTGCTAGTTCACTCTTCGCACAGCTAGGCCAGGAAAGCCGGGTGGGCACAACAGCAGCTCCATTTCTCACATTGGGCGTTGGGGCTAAAGGTGCGGCCCTAGGCCATGCGAATTCCGTATACGTATCTGGAGCGGAAGCTCTATTTTGGAATCCTGCTGGAATATCCGTGCAAAATGAGGGTAACTCCTATGCATCCAGTTTTATCAGTGTAAGTGAGTATTTTGTGGATGTAAATATTTACGGCACTGGAATTGTGATTCCGGTTGGGAAGAAGAACGCCCAAAGTATTGGAATTGGACTCAACTACATCGATTACGGCAGGATGGACGTCCGTACCGTTGAGATGCAGGAGGGAACCGGCGCTACTTTTGGCGCACACGATCTAAGTCTCGGATTTACGTATGCACAAAGACTTACAGATTCGTTTCACTTTGGAACATCGGCAAAACTCATCCAGCAAAAAATCTACGACATGGTTGCCCAAACCGTCGCCATAGATATGGGCTTTCTTCTCAAAACCAACTATCTAAATGGATTAACCATCGGTGCTTCCATTACCAATTTTGGGCGTGACATGACAATGGCGGGAATCAACACCGAAACCTATGTAGACCTGGACTCTCAAAGTGAAGGGAACAACGACGGGATTATCGGCAACGTCAAACTAAACAACTGGGAACTTCCTCTATCGTTTAAATTTGGGGTGATGGTTCCTGCGATCAAACAAAAACACCTGGAACTGCTCCTCTTAAGTGAAATTCAGCAGACCAACGATAACAAGTTGAACCTCGACTCTGGAACCCAGCTTAGTTACTTGTCCAAAACGGTTCAGTTTCACATGCGTGCCGGATACAAGGACCTCTTTTTAGGGGATAATGTAGATTCCCATCTCACATACGGTGTGGGTCTGACACTGCAAACGTCCGGTGGTATGGCGATAGGAGTAGACTTCTCCCAGGTACCATTCGAATATCTTGGTCAAACATCCATCATCGACGTAAAGTTATATTACTAGGTTGCGAGGCGGATGAGCAGATTCTCCCTTCCGGAAGAGCACACACAAAACCGAGAAACCCGAGAGACTGAGATCTACCGAACTGGAATCACCCGTTCGGTAGT
>PZPG01000007.1:53168-60817 GCA_003045995.1 Bacteroidota bacterium | reverse complement strand
CCTTGAACCCGCGGGTAGCCATATGCCGACGGTTAGCCATGTACCGGTACGTTACTGTGTTTTCCATTCTCTGCGTGATGTTGTTTGTTCAGTGCTCTGCCGAAAAGACGCCCTCTTCCCTCGATTTCGAAGTTCTTCTGGAAGTAAATGGTGTAGAGCGTACGGTCTACGATTTTGAAAGCACGTACGTGGAGCATCTCATCAAAACCGGCAGAAATGATAGCCAAGAAGAGCGCAGCGCCCATCTCAACAAAATGATCGATGACATTCTGCTCGCTGAATCGGCTGTTCAGAAGGGATTGACCAGCCACCCAACCTACCAGTCTGCCCTTCAGCATGAGGAGCGCAAATCGATGATCGATACCTATTTTGTCGATCGAATGGAGGAGGTCATCGCCCCGCTCACCGATGAAGAGATCCGGCTGGCCTACGCCAAAAGGCAACGAAAAGCTTATATCCGCCAATTGTATTCGAGGGATCCCGAAGAGTTAGAATCTGCATACGAGGAACTGGAAACAGGAGAGGACTTTGTAGACGTTGCCAACCGATTTTATGAAACCTCCAGTTACGATTCACTGGCAGGGTACCTGGGGCCGGTCAGTTATTTTGGGATTGATGATGCAGTTGCAGAGGCTGCCTACTCTACCCCTCAGGGGGAATACACAAAGCCGGTTCGAAGCCGGTTAGGGTACCACATCATCTATGTAGAGTACATTGAATTTCCGGCGTTGCTGGCAGAAGATGAATATCAGTACCGGAAACAGGGGGTAGCAAGCCAGCTGCGGCTTCGGCGTCAACGAACCGAATCTGGTGATTACATATTTGAGTTGATGAGCGGATTAAATGTGGAAACCAACCGGCAAAACATTCTTGCCCTGCAGGATGCTATCGCGAATCTCGAGGGAGACAGAATACTGGAGGAACCGCAACTTGCAGAGGAAACGGAAACCATCTGGACCGACGAACGGGTAAAACAACTCGAAGCATCGATGGACAGGGGCCTGGTATTGGCAACCTACGTTCTGGACGGGCAGCCTCGTGAATTTACCTTTGGAGAGTATATCAACTGGCTTCCGTATTTATCCTTTCAGGAGTCGAAGGTAAGACTTGGGGCATCGGTGGGCAGGGGCATGCGCAATCAGGTACTCTATGAACTGGCCACCGACAAGCAGTACGACGCAGATGCACGTGTGAAAAAGAAGATTGAAAAAAGGGGCACTCAAATCCTTTCGGACTTGAACCAGTACGAGATTACGATGGCTGCGATTCGTGATACCGGTCGTGTCGATGTTCCGGAGAGTTTTCGTTCACGTTTGATATCCTCCCGCGAAGTACTTTTGAAAGCTGCATACTGGAAAATTCCCGCAGAAAATCTCCAGGAAGCTAAGCAGATCAAGGAAGTCATTGGAGCTGGGACGGATCCGGCCGGATATCCGGGCTACCGCCAAGTAGCGTTTGCTACGATAGATCCGAACGAAGCCGATTATAATCTCGTGATGAAAGCCATTGAAAAGACACCGCTGGTTGGATATTCTGCAGATGAGGGTTGGCTTGTGATTCGGGTTGATGAGAGAGAAATCACGGAGATCGCAACAACCACGAACACAGACGATCTGGAGCGGTCTTTTAAAGTGTATGATTCGATCCGAGCCGAAATCGATTCATTCCGGGCGGAGGCAGAAATCGTTATAAACGATGAACTATTTCAGGAGATGTACCGGGTGTGGACCCCTCGCAAGTAAGAATGTTGATCGCTCACGCCCTCGGAGATAACATCAACCCTTGAAGACCCCCTCGCCCTTGGAGATAACATCAACCCTTGAAGAACGTACGTTACTGCCGTCGGGTTTGCGTACCCAAAAACCGCCGGTAGTACTCCTGAGCCTTTAGCGAATCTCCCTGGAGCAGATGATACCGCGAATAATTGTACAGAAGTCTTGGCGTATTCGGGGCAAGGCGCTCCGTCTCCCTGAGCCAATAACCAGCCTGCTCCGTATTCTCCTCCAGCAGATACAAAGACGCCAACAAATCCACGTATCTCGGATCGTAGTTTCCGTCGTTTAGAACCTGGTGCAGTACGTTGATCAGATACCCCTCTTTTTCCCCGCTATTCAGAGTATACTCGATGGTGCTTTCGATCAGATTCAGCGAACGCAACTGCCATTTCAGCAGGTCATACGAGTGGGAAACAACGGCCATCGTATCCTTTTTCTGACGCGCCATAGCCACCACCTCGGTAAGTGCCATCGGGATAAATATCTGCTCCTTCGATGCAACCGCTGCGATCGAATCGATGTAGCTTTCCGACAGGTACGACTGGTAAATTTCCTCAAATGCGGCCAGTTCTTCCTGCATACCCACATTTTTTTGAAAAGGATAGCCAACTAGCAAACGGGCGATACTCACCTCGGCGTACGCTTTTTCGAACGTACTGATCGCTTGAGGTGGCCGGGCCGTATTTTCTGTGATCGTTGAAGCAAGTTTTGGATGATCTGTCAGGGCACCAAAAAAGGTGGAGGCCATCAATTTGTGTCCGATATCATTGGGGTGCAGATGATCGATAAAGAGGGAATTGTCTTCGATCCCGCTTTCCGATTGTTGCCGAAGGACCTGTTGTGTGTCGACAAGGATAACCCCGCGTTGGTCGCCCAACTCCCGGATCATTTCGTTCAATCTCGAGGGTGCCCGAAATCGGGTTCCATCCAGCTCCTTAGCCTCTGTGAAGCCTTGCAGTGCTTCATCACCCCGACCCATTGCAAAGTGATCCATGGCCCGTTCGTAGGTTTCATGCGCTAGCGGATTCTCGGTTAATGGTGGCTGGTCCTTTAGATTCGATGCAAGCGTTCCGATATATACCGGCACAGAGGATTTCTGAAAAACAGAGATCACATCTTCCAGGTTGGTTTGATATTGACGCATACCTCGCTCAAACAGATCGCTCTCCAGAGGGATGTCCGATTCCCGGATCACCTTGGCCATCATGGTGCGCTGCTCTCCAACTGCCCCACCTGTAGTACCTGCCGCGTTGCCTGAACCACTTGCCCCGCCCGCAACACCATCACTCGACCCACTTCCACCATCCCCATCCCCCTTGCCAATTTCCAGCAACTGCTCCAGCGCCTGATACAACCGCCAGTTTTTCAGCCAAAGGATGAGATGCTTCAGCCGAATAGAATCGGTAAACCCAAACTGAGTGGTCGCCGCGCCAAACGAACCATAAAATTCGTTATGACCTGCATAGATGATCACTGCGTCCGGCTGGTAGGGGAGAACACGCTTCGACAGATCCCGGATAACGTAACTATTCACAGCGGTCATACCCAAATTGATAACCTCAATGTGGCGCCCCTGAGCAGACAGCAAGAGTTTCTGCTCCAGCTGATCGGCAAAACTGTTGTAAAAATTATAGGGAAACCCCTCCGTACTCGATCCTCCAAATACAAACACCCGAAACGTGTTCGGCAGTTTCTCCTTTCGAAATGCGTTGGGTGCGATCTCCGGAACGAAGACGGGAAAATACCGCCGCACAAATTTTGCATTGGCCATCAAATAGTCCGGCGTGTTCGGCGCCTCGACGAACAGCTCCTGCTTTTCACGTTCGTACCCGCCAACTCGAAGCGCCCCTTCCGCCAGCAGCAATAGGAACAGCGGTAGCATCAATGTGATCACCCAGAACAGGATTGTTTTGTTCTTTTCGTTCATAGGGTACGTATGGTGTTTGAATGTATGGGTTGATGTCGGACATGGGCGTGTTTGGGGACACTTTGGGATGCGGGGACTCCGGCAATGCGGCTCCCAGGGCACTTTGGGCAACTGGCACTCCGTCAATGCGGCGCTCCGCTAAAATGCCCATCCATCAACCCGAAAACCGCTAGCCTAAGGGGCGGGACGTTTATCTTTGCAAACATGGTGGCATCTTTGCAATCGTGATAGAATCTTTCGTTATTGCAGAAGAACCCCGAGTACCCTGAGAACCCTGAGAACCCTAAAATTCTCAAGCCAAAGAAAATCCAACGGAAAAGTACTCGAAATAGAACCAAATGTAAAAGCGGATGTACGGTATGACACAACGGCAAGGTACTTGGAAGCACAAGCCACGCATCACGCACTACGCCACGTATCCACCACGCACCACGCCACGAACCACGAGCAAACTCCGCAGAATACTATGCGGAATTCTACGCAGAAACCAGCGATTCCAGATCCTGAAACCGGTACCCAAGGCGTTCCATCTTCTGCACAAATCGTGGCAGATCCTCCTCCAGAAACTCCCGCCGCTTCAAGTCAAGTACCCGCTCCTGCGCATCCTCCGACGCAAAGTAACCCACTCCCCGCTTCTGCTCCAGCACCCCCCGCTCCTGAAGATAATGATACGCCCGCATCGCTGTATTGGGGTTCACTTCAATCTGTGCCGCCATCTCGCGAACCGACGGAATCCGATTCTCGGCTGTCCAGTCTCCGCTCAGAATCTCATCACATACATAATCCACAATCTGCATATAGATCGGCCTGTTCTCATGGAATTGCATCAGACCACCTCCTTTTTGGCAAGCTGAACATACGAACGCCAGAGAATCGGCGCCGAAATGAACAGAAGCAGAAGAGTTGCAGCACGCTGCACAATGCGGATGGAATCTTCAATCCCTCTTGAAACGAAAAACTCACTGATCCGCCGGCTCAAAACAAGAACATCCGGCAGTTGGTCGTTACCAAACGTAAACAGAAGGTAGGCTCCGAGAAGGGATAACAGGAACAGAGCAAAATAGATCCCAGCCAGCCAGACCGTCGTTTTCAGGAACTGGAGCGATTTGAAGCGGATTCCTCCCCACAGATATATACTTGCTCCGAACACATAGACCGCAAACGTTAGCCAGAATCCGGATGAAAGGTAGATACCAACAGGAAGCAAGGTGCCGGTAATAAGGCCGGAAAGCCCGCTCAATACCAGACTGACGACGAATGAGAGAACCACAAACCCGATCGTATACACAGGGACGGAGATCAGCCATGCAGCCAGCCATTTTTCAAGGGTTGATGCGGGAAGCATCAGGGGTTGCCATGCGGTTTCCGGGCGATGCAAGTGGCGAAAGAGGCGGCTAGTAAAAATGACTCCGATGAGCAGGTACCCGGTAGTCCAGTCGGGTCGGAAATTGTTCGTTAGGCCGGATTCGGCAAGCTCCGGAAGATTGATTCGAAACAGAATCATGCCAAACAAGGAGATAATGATGGTAAGCCCGGCAAGGATTGCGGCTGTGATGAGCCATACCTGTTTTTCATTTTCGATATGATGTAGTAGCAGACGTTTGATACGGTCTTCGCTGATGCTATTGGTTGGGTTGTGTGTCGTGGATGTCATGAGTTTGTGATATTTCTTGGACAACGTTTTGGAAGTGGTTCGAGGAAGGTGGTTTTGAGAGAGTGAATTTGAGAAGGTGATTCTCAGGGTTGGTCACTCTAAGGGTTTGTGAGTCTCAGGGTTGATCATTCGAGTTTGTGGCGATGTTGCGACTCGTGATGTTGCTACTCACGATGTTGCAACTCGTCATGTTGTAGTGCATGATGTTGTAATACCGAGCCAATCGCCTCGGTGTTGCTGACGACCGCATTGAAGAAGAACTCCATATCGAATGGTTCTGCATCAAACGGTTCAGCGTCAAACGGTTCGGCCCGCTCCCATGAATCTGCCGACTCCCGCACGTCCGTGTTTTCGTCTCCGGGCAGCGGTGCATCCGCATCACCCCGAAAAGAAAAACTCCCGGAAGGTCGTGCAGTGAGGATCATTTGCCCACCTAGAATGGGTTCTGTGTATAGGAATTCACTGTCAGGTGCCTGATTTGAAGGGGTTTGGCCGAAGGAGGCTGGTATGTCGCGCGTCATTCGGAAGATTTGCGTGAGGGTGTCCATCGATTCGCTGAGGACAATGCTGTGGTTGTGGAGGATGAGTAGGTGATCGATGCTTTGGCCGAGGTCGCGTACCTGGTGGGTGGAGATGATGACGCACCGGTCCTGGAAGATGTCGCGCGCAAGGACCCGGCGGAATTGGCTTTTGGACGGGATGTCGAGGCCGTTTGTGGGTTCATCGAGGAGGAGATAGGTGGCGCCTGTGGCAATGGAGAAGGCGATGAGGAATTTTTTGCGTTGTCCGTAGGAGAGTTTGTCAAGGGTGATGGTTTCGATGCTGTGGGTGACATCGAGTTCGGCGAGCAATGTAGTGAGGAGTTCGTGGTCGAATCGGGGGTAGAATGGGGCGTAGATGTCACGGTAGCGGGTGGCGGTCATGCGTGGGAGGTCGAATTGTTCGGGCAGGATCACGATGTCGCTGAGGGTGCTGGGCTGGCGGTCGTGTACGGAGAGGGTGTGTCCGTCTTGGTCTTCGACGGTGCAGCGGCCGGATGTGGGGAAGAGGAGCCCGCTCAGAAGTTTCAGGAGGGTGGTTTTGCCGGCGCCGTTTATGCCGAATAGGCCGACGATCTGGTTTTTGCCGAGGTTGAGGCTAAGATTGTTGAAGAGAAATGGGCTTTTTGGGAAGCGAAAGGTTAGGTTGGAGGCGGTTAATGACATGGTTTTTTGTTCGGGTTGATTGGTTGCTCGGGTGGGTTGGATTGGCTGGTTGGGTTGGTTGCTGGGGTTGGTTGGGTTACCTTATTAACTGAACAAAGAAAGTGCGGCACCAACAATGAAAGCTATGATCTGTGCGACGATGACCGGAAGGATAAGGATGGAGGAGTAGAAGATGTTCATATCGGTTGTTTTTTGCATTTTTAGTGGTTTGTTGATTTAGTGTCTTAATATACTAATACACTCAATCGAAAGTCAAGCACTCATTTTCACTTTTTTCATCTCCTGTGAATTTTAGCTCTCAAACATCGAGATTGAGGTATTTTTGTGAATGTTTCGCCGGCGAGTTGCGTATCATTGTCAGGTGCCTGAACTTCCGTGCAACGGTTCCGTTCCACCCATGATTCCGTTCTGCCCAAGATGCGGTTCCATCCGTGATTCCGTTCCATCTTGGGCGTGGTTCCACCCATGATGCCGTTCCAACCAAGGTGTGGTTCCATCAACCCGAAACAAAAAGCAGTAAGGCGCCAAACACCAAAGCGCCAAACAACAATACACCAAACAACAAAGCACAGGATTATGTCGATTTTACTGATTGCCAGGCAGCGGGATATGCAGCCGTATAAAGAGGAGATTTTGAAGCTCGATCCGAATGCCGAAGTGGAGATTTGGCCGGATGTTGCGCATCGGGAGCGCGTGACGTTCGCAGTGGCATGGAAGCATCCGGAAGGTGTTTTGGACAGGTATCCGAATTTGAAAGCGGTGAGTTCGCTGGGGGCGGGGGTGGAGCATTTGCTACGGGATGAATCGATTCCGGATGGGGTGATCTTGACCCGGATTGTCCCACCATCATTGATTTCGGATATGAGCGATTATCTGGTTTCGGCGTTGTTGAATTTGGTGAATCACACGTATGAATTTGCGGATAATCAGCGGAGGGCGGTTTGGGAACCGTTGCTGGCGGTGCCAAAGCGATCGCTTACAGTGGGGGTGATGGGACTTGGGGAGATCGGTCGGCAATGTGCGCTGGATATTGCCCGAATGGGGTTTCCGGTAGTGGGTTTGTCGCGGACAAAGAAGGAGATTGAGGG
>PZPG01000007.1:34725-53057 GCA_003045995.1 Bacteroidota bacterium | reverse complement strand
CCATGTAGATGGGTTGGATGCGTTCTTGGCACGGACGAACGTGTTGGTGTCGCTGTTACCGCTCACGGATCAAACCCGCGATATCATGGATCTCGAAGTATTTAAAAAATTGCGGAAACCGGCGTATGTCATCAATGTGGGGCGGGGGTTGCAGCTGGTGGACGAGGATCTGATCTATGCATTGCATGCGGGTGTGTTGGAGGGAGCGGTGCTGGATGTGTTTCGAGAGGAGCCGTTGCCGGAGTCGCATCCGTTTTGGTCGAATCGGAAAGTGGTTGTGACGCCACATATCGCGTCGGTGTCGGATCCGGCGGAAACGGCTGCGATTTTGCTGGATCATTACAAGCGGGTGATGTCGGGGATGGTTCCGGGGGTGGTTGTGAGTGAGGAACGGGGGTATTGAGGTTGGGTAGTTTCTTGAGGCGTAAAAACGGAGTAAAAAGTGGGTTGCCGGCTGGAGTAAAAAGTGGGGTGCCTGGTGTGCCGGGTGGGATACCGGGTGGGGTGAACCATCAGATTTTGCGGTTGGCGATTCCGAATATTGTGAGCAATCTATCGGTGCCGCTGCTGGGACTGGTCGATACGGCACTCATGGGGCGACTCGAAAATGTAGCGTACCTGGGAGCGCTTGCGATCGGGAGTATGGTCTTTAATTTTCTGTACTGGGGGTTTGGATTTCTTCGGATGGGCACAACGGGCCTGACGGCGCAGGAATTTGGGGCAGAGCGCCGCGAAGGGATGGTCATGATTCTTGTGCGGGTTCTTTTTTTAGCCGGGTTGATCGGGATACTGATGGTGCTCCTGAAAGTTCCAGTGGTTGCCGTGGCTTTTCGCTTTATGGATGCCGGGCCGGAGGTGACCGGGTTTGCGCAAGAGTACGTGGATATCCGGATCTTCACCGCACCAGCAATGATGATGCTTTTTGGACTGCAGGGCTGGTTTCTCGGGATGCAGAACGCAACCTTCCCGATGATCATCACAATCGTTCATAATGTGCTGAACATCGTACTCAATCTGCTGTTTATTCAGGGGTTTGGGATGAAGGTGGACGGGGTTGCGTACGGGACGCTCATTTCCACATGGTTGGCATTCTTTTTGGCGTTAGGATTGTTCTTTTGGCGTTACCGCGGGTTGATGGGAGACATACGATGGGATCGTTTTTTTCTGCCGGAGGCGTTACTCCGCTACTTTTCTGTGAATCGGGATATATTTATAAGGACCTTGTGCCTCATCTTTACCTTTACCTTTTTTACTGCGATGAGTGCAAGGCAGGGGGAGCTGGTGCTGGCAGCTAATACGATTTTGTTACAATTGTGGCTCGTTGCGTCGTACGGAATCGACGGATTTGCGTATGCTGCGGAGAGTCTGGTTGGACGGTATTTGGGGGGACGGGATGACGGGCGGCTTCAGGGAGTGATTCGGAGGGTGATTCTGTGGGGCGTTGGCCTTGGGGCTGCGATCTCCGTTGTATATGGCATCTTTGGCCGCGGGATTCTTGAGATCTTTACGGGTAACGCCGAAGTTATTGCTCTTGCGATGTCGGTAATCGTCTGGACGGTGTTGGCACCGGCAGTTTCGGGGCTCAGTTATGTACTGGATGGGGTTTTTATCGGCGCTACAAGAACCGGGGTGATGCGAAACACCATGCTGATCGCAACACTTTTGGTGTTTTTGCCGGTGTATTGGATTGGGACAAAGCTGGTCGGGGTACATGGATTGTGGCTGGCGATGCTGATGTTTATGCTTGCACGAGGTGTGTCGCTGGCTTGGTTTGTGAAAGGAATTCGAGTGCGTGGTTCGGGTTGATAGGATGTATTGCTCTTCTTGTGGATAACCTGTTCTTGTGGATAACCTGGTGGGAAAAAAGTGGAAAAAAAGGCAAGAATGCTGTGTAATGAATGGCCGTTTTTTGCCTCATACAAGTAGAGAGTCGTGCTGTATTTGATGTGCTGTATTTGATGCGCTACATCTGCTGCGCTGCATTTGACGCGCCGCATCTGACGGGCTACATATGATGCGGTGCATCTGACGTACTACATATGATGGGCTGCATCTGAGGTGCTACATATGATGCGTTGCATCTGAGGTGCTACATGTGATGTGTTGCATCTGACGCACCGATGGGTGTATTTGTGTCGCAAAAGGTAAAAAATCAAGAGAGGGATCTAGACGATGGGAGAACAACTGGGCAAGGTTCGAAGGAGGGAGTTGGTAAAAAGATTACAAGGATTACAGATAGTACAGAGAGCCTGTCGGAACAGAGTTGTGCTCATCCTACTGTCAGTTGCACTGATGATCGAGCCGGCAGTTTTACACGCCCAACAGAGATCTCAACAAAGTGACAGGGAGACTGCGCGGGAAACTACGTGGGAGACTGCCCGGGAGACTGCAGAACGATCACCCGATATTATTTATGGACCTGGCTTTTTTACGGCATCACATACCGATCAAAATGCGCATACTTCGGGTCCGTCTGATCTCTACCCAAAAATACCATTCACACATTTGCTTTATGCCAATAAATCGTATGGAGTTTACGGAAGGGATAGGCAGAACTTAAAAAGTGAAACCTTGCAACCTGGAGACGAACGTTCCTTTTTTGTACGGAATGTTGTAAATCCAACAGAATGGACACAGGAGATGGCTCGCCTGATGGTACTTACAAAAGATTTAGCAGTATGGTTTCGGACAAAAGATATCGGTGAGTATTACCATGAAACGGATATGAATATGGTTATACAGAAGCTGCTTCACGAGACAGGATCTGGTTCCATCAACCCGAATAAAGGAATACTTCCTCTGCTGGAGAATACTTTTGGACGAGTACCTGGTGGTGAAAATGAACGGTTACACCTGCTTTTTTTGGATATTGAAGATCGCTTTGAGGAAACGGGAATGTATGTAGCTGGTTTTTTTGATCCGGTGAATGGTTTGGATCATCCCTTTTCGAACGGCGTAAATCTACTCTATATTGATCTCTATCCTGGATTTTATACTGGGTCTGATCCTGGTGCTATGGTACGAATGGATGCGGTTACGGCAACCATTGCGCATGAACTGCAGCATGCAATCCACTCTGTGATACCGGTCATCGAGGAGAGCGATCTTTTCATCAATGAGGGTTTTTCGGAGCTGGCAGAGATTATAACAGGACATACACCAAGAGATGCAGATTTATATTTTCGGGACCCCTTGCGGCCTCTGTTTTCCTGGGATTATGTTCAGCCACTTCCGGATTATTCCCGTGCCTCGCTCTTTTTCCATTATGTATTTGAGCAAACAGTTGGGGGGTTTATGCGGGAATTCATCACCGGGCAGCAGCATGGTATTACTGGTTTGCACAATGCTTTGAAAAAAGAGTCGAATCGCAGTCTGGAGGAGCTTTTTTTGGGGTGGGGGCAGGCTCTGTTAGGGGTTTGTTTGGGGGAGCTGTGTCCTCAGGATGGACAGTCTTTTAACGGGTATTCACATCCCATACGGGCAGATCTTCGGTTTCCTTTGAGTGATCAGGAGCAGTTGTTCCCTCAAGTACTACAAACGCAGCAACCTGCATGGTCCCATCAGTGGATTACCTATCCGTTTACCTCTCGAGCGGAAATAAGAGGTTCTCTATTGGAGGGGGATGAGGATGTGGAGTACTGGACGTCCCTTTACAAGATGCCGGGTTCTGTAGCCCCAACAGAGGTTCAGTTGCAGCGTACACTTCCTGGAAGTACAGTGTTACGATTTGGGGAGCAGGCAGACGCCGATAGTGATCCTCATCAGACGTTGGTACTGCTTCGAACAAAACTGGGCAGAGAGGGTCAGAGAAGGTCTACTTTTTTGGTAGATGGATCTCGAACGGCCATTCAAGATTGGCAATTATTTGGAGATGGAAAACCGGTAGTGTTTGATGGGAAGGCCTCTTACTTGCTTCTGTCTCCCGGAACGAAGATTGCATTGGAGTTTGAACGGGAAACATCGGACTGGCTGAGGGGGGGCAGGGTAAAAATGATTCATCTAAGTGAAGTGACTGGAAGTGGGGTTGCTGCAGACACAGAACGTGAGGTTATGGTTTCATTGATGAAACAAACTGGTAACGGCTGGGAAACGATTGTTTCTCCCTTTGTTCACCGTATGGAGCGAGAGTCAGGGATGTTGTTTTTTGAGAGTATTCGCTGGCCGGATCATTATAAAAACCTGGCTGATGTTAGCGGACGCTTTCGATGGGTTCTGGAGCCTGTGCACAACACATCCAATCTATTTGCTGTGGGAATGCAACCCATGACAAAACCCGCCGTTTCGGGCCGGCAAACCGCAATCTTCCTCGATGGAGTGTGGTCTGGGATAAGCAATCGTTTCCCACATCTGGGGCTGCATAATTGGGGGGCAGTTATGGAAATTGAGTGGGTAAGATCGTGCTGTTTCGAGATACTCGATGGTTCGGTATCGGTTGCCATGGACTTCAGCCCCGGGAACGTTGCTTTTACAATTCAATCCCCTGAACCCATTGCCACCACCCGTTCCAGGCTTGTTGCTCAACTCCCGGACAGAAGCTATGTAGAGGGGAAATGGCTCCATCAAACCGACACTGAACCGGATCAGCAGCTCACCGCTGTTGCTAGTTTTCCTCTTCAAACTGGCGGGACGTACCATGTAACGGGTATTCTGGCCAGTACAGAAACAGATCGCAATTATAAGATTCAATATCAGGGAAGTATTGATACAAACAGGCTGATCACGGTTACGGGTAATTATCCCAATCCATTCAATCCGTCAACTAGAATACAGTATACAATTCTGGAACGGTCGGATGTTCGGTTTCGGGTCTTCGACCTGCTTGGAAGAGAACTTTACACAGTGCCACAGTCTCGGATGGAACCGGGAGAGCATCAAATCGAATTGGACTTGTCGGGGTATGCTACGGGCATGTATTTGGTACGAGCGGAATCGACAAGGTTGAGAGATGCAGGGCTTGCATCCTCAACGGCCAAGATACTGATGGTGCGCTAAGCGTAAGCAAGGCGACGATCGGCGAACAAGGGAGGACGGCGCGGAGCTGTCAATGTGCCCAATAGTAGTGCCTGAATAAGGTCACTTTTGGGACAGTTGATGTATGGTGCTTCAACGATACAACACCCGAATAATGAAGAGAGAGGAATCAAGATGAGGAAAAAACAACCAATGAAAGAGTGGCTGGCTTTAGCTGGCATAACCCTGCTGTTTACGGCCGTATCCTGCGATTTGCCGTCGGGCCTAAGCAGTCAATCGGGGAACACAGGAGAACAGAAGGAGAGGTTTGGAACAGTCGAGATCTCTTACGATCAGCAGACACATCGCTTTACAACCCAATGGCCTGCTTCCATTATCCGTGACGGGTTGATGGCTGAAACAGAAGGGCAGATGCTGCTGGATCACTATGAAGCAGTTCATGAACGGATGATCCTGCTCGAGGATGGAAGTATAGAAACGGAAACTCTATGGACCGAGGGCCATGCCGAGATGGGACTGCCAGAGGATCTGTACCTGCTTACAGAAGAGGAGCGCCCTGCTCTTCCAGAATCATTTCAGGAGGTAAGGCGAAGTACGATTAAAGATGGCCTACTCACCTATCTGGAAGAGGATGGTACGGTTCTGTATGAATTTCCGGTTGATGCGGATTCGCTATGGGCAGATCCAGCCTGGTTTGATGCAGATTCGGATTCCGGATCCAGCGACACCCAGGAACGGATTGCACACAATCTTCAGAAACTCACAAGTTCCGGGCTTGCATTTCGGTTGGAAGGAGATGCAGTAGCGATTGTTGAGCAGGTGATAGAAGATCCGGTTGTGAGTATGGTTCGCAGTCGTATTGACCTGGAAACAGGTTTGACTACGGCGATTCATGATCTGGATGCACTTGGCAGACTAGTGCGCAGTACATCGATGCACTATGAAAATGTTAGTGGATTTCCAGTTTTGAAAAACAAAATGACCCTACGATACGGTGATCAGGAGGGTGCACATACACTGCTGTCAAAGACATTGACCAGCCGATCCAATATCACGCTAAAAAGATTATGAGGATGTCATGAAAAAGATGATTATTTGTAGTATGTTCGTATTGATGAGTACGTACCCATTACTCGCACAGGATTATGCACTTTTCATTCATGGATTTGAAGGAAGTGCTGATTCCTGGGAAAGCAGCGATACTCCGGAATTGATGGTTGAAATGGGAGTGATCAATGATTTTGATCTTTTGGTCTACGAAACGGAGGAGGTCGCAGCTGAAAATGGTTTGCAGTCGCTGATTCAAGAGATTGCGGGGATTATGCAGGCCAGAGGAAGCGGCCGGTGGGTATTGATCGGTCACAGTCTTGGCGGTCTGATCTCGAGAGTAGCATACGAAGGCTTGAAAGACCTCCCAGGCATAGAAGTATCTGCTGTTATTACGCTGGGAACACCACATCAAGGTGCACGGGTGGCTCACGTATCGATAGGGTATGAACCTGGATACATCAATGCAGAACCCTATCTGGATGAGTTTATAGACCGGATCTCATTGCCAGTTCAAAACGGTGAATTCGGATCGTTGATCGAATGGATTGCCGGAGCAAACGCGATCGAAACCCTGGAAGATCTGGTCGACGTACTGCCCCAAGTGAAAGATGAATTACGTGTGTTTGAACGGCCTTCGGTGGAGTATCAGGTGAAAGATATCATTGGGCTGAATGGCTCTTTTATCAACTTGATTAACAGTGATGAAATCGCAGATCCGCCAAACATGCGTTCTGTCATCGGTGTTGAGAAGCGTTTTGCACCCATTCGAACTGCTGCGGAACTGCTGGAAGACAAGAGCGGACAGGAGTTGAAGTATCTTGAAGATTTCGATCGGCTTCGATGGTTTTACCGTGCTAATGCGAACTACTTCCGAACACTGAGCTGGCTAAATGTGAGACGCTGGTTCGGGTACGACAACAAAAATAGTAGAAAAGCAGATCGTTGGGACGATGGCAGGACTGCAATGGACAATATCGACCGGACGTGGGGAATTATGATCGATTCTTATCGACTCTACCAAACCACCAGGATGATGATGGTGAATATCTGTGAAGATGGAATGATGCCGGGAGAGGGGCATGAGTTTGACCCGGGAGTTCCCGATTCTGCCTATGACGGAAGATGCTGGATTCAGCAGGAAGTGGAGCTTACATTTTTGATTCCAACGAAAAATGATGTGTTGATCGGTCCTGATTATGCTGTCTGGAATCCGGGAGAAGATCCTGAGGATGATAATGGCGTAAACTCCTTCTATTCCGATACGGAACCAGACGGGGGGTACAATCACTTCGAACTGCGACGCATGAAGAGGGCTTACTCTCTGGAAGGAGTTTTTGAGCAAGGTGATTACGCACCTCCGATGCATGATGCAACTACTTGGTTGGAGGAATTATGGCAAAATATCTGATTGTACTTTCTGGCGTTTGTATGTCTATGCTTCTGTCCGGGTGTGATATTACATTGTTTCAAGGTGCTACAGGCAACGATTCAGAGGAACCAGAGGAGCTTTCGCTCCTCTGGTTTCGCTCCTTCGATACACCTGAAAATCCAGGATATTTTTCCATGACGAGAGCTCTTCCACTGGATGAAGATAGGGTGGCAGTTGCTTTGAACGATTTTGTAGCCGTTCTCGACTCGGAGAGCGGTGATGTGATCTGGAGCCAGAACCATGGCAGGGGAATTCCTCTGCAAAATCGAGGTTTTGGATTCGAAAAGGGTCTTTTGGTGGGCAATACCTACAATGCGATCATGGCGTGGGATTCCGATACCGGAGAATTGCAATGGGAGATACTGCTTGATGACAGTGAGGAACTGTTTGGATATAGTGATGTCACGTTCGATGGGGAGAATTTTTTATTTGCTGGCAAAGGAGGAGATGGAATACTCCATCGTATCCGAGAGGATGGTGTGAAAATAAATTCTCTGGATCTGGAGTTCGGAATCTATCAGAAAGTGTACCAGGATGGGGTACTGTATGTGACCCACGCCGCGGAAATCGACGGAGAACCAGCTGCCAATATCACTGCATACGATCTGCAGGCAGAGTCTGTACGGTGGCGATTTCAGGAACCCGGTTATGGACGGTTTGTTAGGATGTTACCTCATATTGAGAACGGAGTCATCTATACGGGTACAATGCAAGGCAACCGTCCCCAGGGATTTTTTGCATTTCATCAAGAGACGGGTGAAGAGATTTGGCGGAGTGAGCAACTCACCACTTATGGAGGGGTTGTAGGACAAGACAGAATCTACGGGACTGATGCCATGTCTGTGTGGGCAATCGATAAAAAATCAGGAGACCTAGTATGGAGAACCAACAATCCAATCACTAGAAGTGAGCAGGGAATGGATCTTCATAACGGCAAACTCTACTGGGCAAACACCTATGGTTTGGTCGTCTTCGATGCTGAAACAGGGGTGGTTCTACAGATTGCTGACCCCCCGGGATCTTACATCCGAAATGTTGTGATAGAGCATGGCTATATATTTGTTACTACTGTACAGTCCATTGCAGTCTACCGTGTACCATAAATCATGAAAACTACCAATCAATTCAATCCCATATTCCTTTCCTATGAACCTACATCCAACACAATCCATGATAGCACACATGAACGTGCCCATCACATCCTCAGTCAAATTAACTCACAACAGAGTCACAGCTATGAACCAAAAGAGGTCTGAACATCTGCAGATTCGAGGCTTGATGTTTTTGGCGCTTATTACACTTCTCATGATTCCGCATCATGTTCTCGCACAACAGAGTCAGATTTTTGCAGATCAGGAGCGGATCCACACCGTTGAGCTGGAGATTCTCGGAGTTTCCATGCCCTTTAGCATTGGTTATAGTTACCTACTGAATGATAAATGGTCTTTTCGGCTGGGAGTGGGTTATTTTGATATCAAAAGTGGAGAAACGAATCCTGAAATTTTAGAGAAATACGGGGATTCGTTCATTAAAGCAACCAATCTGCCGGTCACAGCATCCTATTATTTTGGGAGTGGTTCTCATAAGCTAGAGGCACGAGGAGGTGTAAACCTGGTTTACTTTAGCTCTTCTACGCTCTTCGATTTTTCTCCGAATGATGCAGGATGGAGTATTTCACCCGCGGCCGGCGCCTCGTATACCTACCTGGGAACACGATTCCTGGCAAGTGCCGGGTTATCTCTGAACTTGGCGGCGTGGTCTGCTGATACAAACCTGCTACTTTTTCCTGGAATACGTTGGGGTGTTCGGTTTTGACGAGTGAAGTTGACTGGAAAATATGTTATCTTTTTATTCGGTTTGTACCTAATTAAACACGGAAAATTATCATGATTTACAAACAGAAATACTACTACTTATGCAAAACTCCCTTAAGTGCTGAGGGCCCAAGAGATGTGGAGGTAATCGATCGCGCAGACGACAGTTATCAGTTTTCAGCGCTGTTTAAAAAGTATGAGGAGTTGCGGTCTCATGCGTTTAACAAGGATCAATTATATAGTATTGTGAGAGCAGATGATATTTTTGATTTGGTACGAACCGGCACGGAAAAAGAGGCAAAAGAGTTGGCTTTCGAAAATGCAGAGCCGGAAATTATCACCAATCTGCAGCACCGAGTCATGCAAAAGGGAGACGAGAATGCCAGAGCAATACTAAGAGAGGTGCATCAAATCGAAACATAGATCAAAAATAGGTTAAAAAATGGATGCCGTAGATTCAAAAGAGCTTACACCAATGAAAACGGACGCGTTGAGTATTGGTATTAGTGAAGAACACAGAGAGGCAATCGCAAAAGGGTTAAGTGTTGTTTTGGCGGATAGTTACATGCTTTACCTGAAATCGCACAACTATCACTGGAATGTAACTGGCCCGATGTTCCATACTCTTCATATTCAATTTGAAGAACATTACACCGAGTTGGCTACGGCAATCGATATGATTGCAGAGCGAATACGTGCGATAGGTTACCGGGCACCGGGGACGTTCCGAGAATTTGTTATTTTATCGACGATCACAGAGGATGAAAATATTCCCGATGCACAACAGATGATTCGCAATTTGACAGATGATCACGAGACCGTGATGCGATCTGCACGTAAGGTTTTAGAGGTCTGTTCCGAAGCAGCCGATGAAGCCAGTCTGGACTTGATGACACAACGTTTATCTGTTCATTCGAAGACAGCGTGGATGCTTCGCAGTCAATTATCGTAAAGGATTACAGATTACAAAGGTACACTGTCTTATAGTTATCCATTAATCGTATTAAATCAAAAAATCATGAAGGATATAAATGCTCTCATTGGTCAGGCACAGGAACTTATCATTCCGTTCTTGCTGGATGTTCTTGGGGCTATATTGATCCTTACAGCTGGATATATAGTTGCTGGATGGACCGCAAAACGAGTCAGACGGGTCACAGAAAAGACGGATAAAATTGATATCACTCTGGTTCCCGTTCTTGTACAATCCATACGAGCATTGATTCTTATTCTTACACTGCTGGCTGTTTTGGGGCAATTTGGTGTACAAACAGCAAGTATTATTGCTGTTTTGGGAGCCGCTGGCCTGGCAATTGGCCTTGCTCTTCAGGGTACGTTGAGTAATGTTGCTGCCGGGATTATGTTGTTGATTTTGCGACCGTTCCGAACCGGTGACGCGGTTACCATCGGCGGAACGTCAGGTGTTGTCGATGCGATCGGGATGTTTACTACGGAACTTCACACGTTTGATAACGTTGGAATTGTGATGCCAAACTCTCAGGTTTGGGGTTCGGAAATAAAAAATATGAGTTTATATGATACCCGGCGTATGTCTCTGAGTATCGGGATCGGTTACAATGATGATGTCGACAAGGCCATGGATACGTTGAGGGAGTTAATTGCTGAGGACAGTCGAATACTTTCCGATCCTGCCCCCCTGGTTGCTCTGGAAAGTCTCGGGGATAATTCCGTAAATCTGCTCGTACGGGTTTGGACTGCGTCCGGGGATCTCTCGGATTGCCGCTACGATTTCATGAAACGTGTAAAAATCGTGTTTGATGAAAAAGGAATCTCATTTCCCTTTCCACAACGTGAAATTCGCTTGATCAAAGAGGACTAGAAACCTGCAGGAAACGATATCGCAGGAAATAAATGTTTGATTCCAGTTCTTATGTTCTTTAAACTATCTGTCTTCGCAGGCTTCGAGCCGTAATTTTGTAACCCTTAGACTCCAAATCAGTGTCTGAAGAAAAGAAAGATCCACAATCCGACATAGAAAAGCATGTATCTCCTGAACCAGCTGAAACAAAAGGGGGTGACTCATCCTCCTCGAGTGATGAAGTCATAGTGCAGGAAGAGTCATTGACATCATCTGGAGAAGTGACAGGACAAGTAGAGATTGAAGCTGAGGTAGAGACTAAGGCTGATGTGGAGATAACAGAGGCTGATGCGCAGGTGACAGAGGCTGATGCGCAGGTGACAGAGGCTGATGCGGAGGCAACGGAAGTAGTTGAAACACCTGAGGGTTACTACAAAAAATTAGCTGAGAGAGCAGAGGGTCTACTGGAATTGAGCGATCGTGCTCAGGCAACGGTCGAATTTGGGGATATCAATCATTTGTGGTCGGAAGGGCCCGACCCGGAGGGTGCAGAAATATCAGTTTATCGGAAGCGAATTGATGAGAGCCGAGATGAGTTGGAGCGCAGAAAAAAAGAGCATTATGAAGAGCAAAAGCAACGCCGGGAAAAAAATCTTGAGAAGAAGAAGGAGTTGCTTGCCTCTCTTCGCTCGATTATAGAAGAGAAGCAGTGGAGTAAATCGGATGAGGTGCGCCGTATCCGGAACCGTTGGGAGAAAATCAGAGCAATTCCTTCCGAGCACGTAGAATCATTGGAGAAAAAGTTTTCCGCTCTTTTGAAAGAGTTCAAGGAGCATGAGGTGGAGCGCTTTGTAGAGCAGAGACAGCGTGAAGATGACAATCTGCTTGGGAAGGTGTTGATTCTGAGTAAAATGAAGCAGTTTTTGGATCAGTTGAATACAGAAGGCGATTGGGAAAAACTGGAAAATGAATTTGAGGAGCTGTCTAAGCAGTTCCGGAAAATTGGGAAAGTTCCGGCAGAGAAAAATCAGGAAATCTGGTCGCAGTATCATGAACTTCAGGATCGGTTTGCATCAGAGCGCTTCAAAAATGATAAAAAGTACAAGCAAAAGATTGAATCAGCCCTCAAAAAGAAACGTAAACTGATTGATGAGGCTGAGGCGTTGGTGGATTTTGACGATTTGGCAGAAGCAGCAAGCAAAGTAAATAAGCTTCACAGAAAGTGGAAGAAAGCTGGTAATCTACCACAAAAGGACGAAAATGAGCTGTGGGATCGTTTCAAAGCAGCCACGGATGCATTCAACGAGAAAAAAGCGGAAAATATCGATGACCTTCGGGACCAGGAAGAGGAAAATCTATCGAAGAAGGAACAATTAATAGAAAAAGCAGTGGCCCTTCAGGATTCCGAGGAATGGGAGAAGACACATCATGTCATGCAATCTCTTATGAAGGAGTGGAAGGAGATTGGACCAGTACCTCGAAAGAAAACCGGAAAGATTTGGAATCAGTTTAAGAAAGCGATGGATCATTTTTATGATCGTCGCAGAGATCGCTTTAAAGATGCAAAGAAAGAGCGAAAGGAGAATCTGAAAGAGAAGGAACAGATCATCGAATCGCTCAATAAACTGGTAGATCACGAGGATCCGATTGCTGCGGTAGAAGAGGCAAAGCCCCTGCAAGAAGCGTTTAAAGAGACTGGTTATGTGCCTATCAAGCATAAAAACCGACTTTGGCAGGAATACCGCGAAGCGTGTGATAAAATTTATGAGCGTTTTCGGGCAGCAAGAGATGCAGAAGAGGTGGTTGGACGTGAGAACATCGACAAGGTTTCCACCGATGATATCAGTAAGATCCGGAACCTGAAGATCAAACTTGGCAAACTTCAAAAGGAGGTACAGCGAATGCGTCAGGAGTTGATTCAGAAAAAAGAATCTCTAAGTTATTTCAAACCTAGTAGTTCCGGAAGTTCTCTGCTCGACGATGTGAAAAAGAACATTAGCGATACGGAGAAAAGAATAGAGAAAAAAGAGAGTGAAATTGTCCGACTGGATACTCAAATAAACAAGCTCAGTAGTGGGACCGAAGAGGGATCATCGGAAGAGACATAGAGACATTACTTCTCTGTAAATCTTGGTCTGGGAGGGAGAAATTCTTCGAAATAAATGGTACCTTTTGGATCTGTGAAATGATTTAGCACACTTTCTGTGAATGACATAGCTTTAGCGGCGTATGATGAAATTTGGAGTAACGCTCGGAATTGTCTTCCTGTTTACGGGTCTCTATTCTGCGAATGGACAGGCATTGTTCGAGCGGGGTGAAACAAACGCCGGAAATCTAGGCCTCTCCATTACAAACGTTGGAGTGATTGGTAAAGCGGATGTTCGCAATAATCCAGATGCGGGCGTAAGTATGCGCTTTCCCATCAATACCGGAACCGAACATCTTTTTGAAGCAGGTCTCTGGATGGGAGCTTTTGTGGATGGAGGACTTAGGGTATCCACTGCAGCCGTCACCAATCCTTCTGGATACAGTCGCGGGCAGTCTGGATATGAATTTACTCCTGACGGGCCAATTCGGTACGAGGGACCACAAACTGGTCTCGGAATCAGTGACCAGGATCTGATCACCACATTCACAGATCGAAATCTTATCATCCCGGGCACTACAACGCAAATTGCAGGACACTCCGATCCACTTTACGCAGATGTAGAGCAAACCAGTTACAACTGGGCATTCCCGTTTACGGAAAACTTCTCGATTCTGAAACTCAGTATTACCAATCGCAGTGACGAGTATGGTCCGGCCGGTGGATTTGCGTGGGACAGTCTTTACGTTGGGCAGTATGCAGACATCGTAGTTCGGAATGTGTTTACAGCGCAGGATCAGGGGAGCGCCTTCTTCAACAAAAACGGTCTCGGATATTTGGATAGTCGCTATACGACCTACGCTTTCGATGCAGGATCCAATGATGCTTCCAGTATCAATACCTACGGTGGAATTACGATTCTTGGCTCTGAAATCACCGATCCGGTAACGGGTAATTCGGTCTTTTATCACCCCGCTAACCCCATTTTTGATCCGGCCCACCCCGAACACAATCGGGTGTCTACTTTGCCAGTCCCCAAAGTGGATCCAAGTTACTGGCTTTTCAGTGCCGGAACCGGAGTGTATCAGGGGCCGCCTAGAGGTTCTGCCGGAGATCAGCAACGGTATGACCGAATGTCAACTGTGTTTCCTCTGGACGAGGTGAGACCCAACTCACCGGACGGTCGAACGATTCGCGAGGAGCTTCGAACAGACGGACAGAACTCTCAAGGCAACTACATTTCAATGATTGCCATGGGACCGTTTCGGCGTGTAGAACCTGGAGAGACGATCCACATCTATTTTGGGATTATTGCGGCAGAAAAAACAGAGCCGTATGTGAGCGGGATTGCAGGAAAAGCGGTTGATGACGAGGAAAGCCGGCAACTATTTGAGGATAGTATCGATTCGATGTACCGAGTGTTCCTGGGCGAGGATGCCGACAGTACGGGAATTTACACGGCCGAAAAAGATATCAATGGAAATGGCAAACTGGACCGGTTTCTGTTTCCAACTCCGCCGGATGCACCCAAACTTCGGGTAGAACTGAGTGCAGGAACGGCAACTCTCTACTGGGACCGCCTTGCGGAAGCCTCTCAGGACCCCGTCACCAATGAGCAGGATTTCGAAGGATACAAGGTCTACCGCACAGATTTAGGGGATGATCTGAATCCGACGCCTCGTCTGATCCGTGAGTGGGATCGCCGTGGCAATGAGGTTGGATTTAACACGGGTCTGGAAGATATCCTTTTGGAGGAGCCGGCAACCTTTCCCGGTGATGAGACGGAATATTGGTATCGGTTTGAGATTGACGGCCTTTTGAGCGGATGGCAGTATCAGTTTTCAGTAACTTCATTCGATTTTGGCAGCCAGATCTTTGAATTGGGGCCGTTGGAAACCAGTCCGAACGTGAATGCAGTACGCGTGTTCCCCGGAACACCTGCGAATCTCAACTTTTCCGATTCGGGTGAGCAGTTTGAAGTCGGTGTGTATCCAAACCCCTATCGTTTGAATGCAGCCTGGGATGGAACGACCGATCAGACACGAAAGTTAATGTTTACAAATCTACCGGCTCGTGCAGAAATCCGAGTGTATACGTTATCCGGTGATATTGTAGCCGAAGCGGAACATACCAGTGATTCACTCGGGGACATCCAATGGTACAATCAGTTTAGTACGGAAAACCGAATTCTGCCCGGGGGTGAATATGCTTTTGACCTGTTATCCAATGCGAATCAAAACCTGACCACGGGATTGTATCTTTTTTCTGTGAAAGATATGGCTTCCGGGCATGTGCAAACCGGCAAGTTTGCCATCATTAAATAGATTAAGGGCTGTAGGCTACAAAAGAAGCTGTATGGATCAACCCAAACATCAAACATCAAATATCAAACCAAACAAACAAACCTGAAACACAAACCCATTACTATGATGAAAAACGTACTATCTATCTTACTGATATCGCTTTTGGCTCTGTTCGCAGTGTCTGAAGCAGTTACGGCGCAAGATGCTCTGCCTGTGACGATCAAAGATCTGAATACTTATGAGGATCTAACCTCTGCGGATGATATTCCGAACCACCCGCTGGTTGGTGAAACGGTAACTTTTACCGCTGTGGTGGTCAGCAACCCGAAAACATCAGGCCTTGCCAGCTATAACTCAACGAATGATGCGATTGGCCGTATCCACGTGTTTGTGATGGATACCACTGCACTGAGTATGGGGCGGGAGGGAATGGCCATTCAAATCGTACAGGGGAGTAGTACCTCTGCTTTTGCCGAGTTTGAGAATGCAGTTCGCGGAGATGTGATCGAAGTGATCGGTTCTCTTACCTTTTTTAATTCGGTTGGGCAGTTTGTAATCGATGAGATCGTGACCAACCTTGGTAATGTGAATGACGGAATCTCTGGTCTGGACGCATATGCGTCGCTATTGGAGCCATGGGAAGTGAGCCCGTCCGCATTTCATATCTCTAATGGGCCGAGCGAGATCGATCTGGACTTGGATGCCTATCAGATTTACAATGGGCAATATGTAAAGATCACCAACGGAATTATGGCCAACTACAGCGGTGATGTGACGGATATTGGGGGCGAAAATGTGGTTAGCCGACCCGGATTTACCGTGAACAAAGATGGTGTTTTCGTCGCCAACCGAGATATTGGTCTTCGGTATCGTAACGACCGCTCGGACGCTGCAGGAGGGTACAAAACCGGATATAATTTTATTCGATCCACGGAAGATGGATTTTTTGAGCGTCCACCGGCGGGCTCCGCTGTGGACATCAGCGGGTTTCTAGTGATTGACAGCTTTACGACCGGTTTTACCTACACGAATGGGGTTGCTTTTCACATCTCTCCAATGGAAGACGGTGTACTCTGGCTGGAAGGTACGCGGCTGGAGAATGGAGTCGGTGGATTTGTATGGCCGGATGACCTGATCTTCGTGGCCTCTCCGCCACAAGTAGTGGATGTGACACTGAGCCCGGATCAGGGTGGAGTTTACAGCGCATCCGACGTGGTTACGGTGAATGCGATCGTCGCAGCGCCAGAAGATGACCCAACAGTCACGGTAGACTCTGTGCATGTGATCTACACGGATGCCAATGGAATGCAAGCGATCCCAATGGTGGATGGCGGATCCGGAAACTACTCTGTGGAACTACCGGCATTGACTGCGTTCGATAGCCCGAGTTTGTACGTTGAAGCCTATGGAGATAATGGCCTCACCGGACGTTTCCCGGTAACCGGTGCAATCACCTTCTTCGTGGATGGCGGTGCAATCACTTCGATCGAGCAGATCCAGAAAACATCGGATGAAATGGCCGGTCCCAGCCCAATTGCTGGTTTAGAAGATCTTGTATTTGACATTACGGCGACGGTTGTATCTGGTGCTGTGGATGGTGTGATTGCTGTGCAGGACGGTACAGGACCCTGGTCTGGCGTGTTTGTTGGGTTGTCTGGAAGCACAGCGTCGTTAAATCGGGGTGATGTGATTACCATCACCGGTGCCCTTGTACAAGAAGCGTCCGTTGCCAGCAACTCAAGTGTGACCTACACATATCTGTCGAACTTGGTATTCACACCTGTGTCCACGGGTGGCGATCTGTCTGCCGTGGTTCCTGAACTTACAACCGATGAGTTTAACGCTGTGTCCGATCCGGGAGAAGCATGGGAAGGGATGTTGGTAAGTTTCCCGAATGTACGACTCATTGCCGACGAAGGATTTGGCGAACTCAGTGTTTCCACCATTGTGGATGAAACCACGGTCCAGGAGAGTACCATCATTCTGAACGAAGACACACGAGCAGGTGCCGTCGGCGAAACAGGATACCCAGGCAACGTGAATCTCCATGCTCGTTATGGAAACGATATGACCAAAGTAAGCGGACTGGTAACCTACACGTTTGGTGCGCCGAAAATCATCCCGCGGGATCTTGGCGATCTGGAAGGAGAAAACTTCACCATTCCACGGCCGGAATTTGATCTGCTTGCACCGGCAGACATGGCCGAAGTAGAGGTTACCGACGATATCACGATCAGCTGGCAGGCACTTGATCCGGCCGACTACGATGGCGATGAGGTAACCTACACCTGGAACCTGTTTGCGGCCGCCGACACAACGACCCTGCTGTCACTGCCATCCGCCAACGACGGGAAAGACCCTGAAATCACACTTCCTTATGAGACGGTAGACGGATTTCTCTCGGGTCTGGGTCTGGCAGTAGGCGAGTCTGCTGAAGCACTCTGGAATGTGGTTGTATCGGATGGAACGTCCGAGCACAACGTGGCCGAATTCTACAGCTTCTCAAGCGCGTCATTCATCGATCTGTACTACGATGTAACATTGACTCGTGGGACAGCCACCTCCATCGAAGAGGATCTCATGCCAAAAACATTTGAGCTGAGCCAAAACTTCCCGAACCCGTTCAACCCGTCCACACAGATCCGGTATGCGGTTCCGCAGATCTCAGAAGTGCGTCTGGATGTGTATAACATGATCGGGCAGCGAGTGGCAACACTAGTGAATGAAGAAAAACTGCCTGGCAACTACTCCATCGATTTCGATGCATCAACCTTGTCAAGCGGTATCTATTTCTACCGGTTACAGGCTGGCTCCGTGCAACTCACACGCAAAATGATGCTTGTGAAGTAGGGCGTAGCTT
>PZPG01000007.1:27159-34696 GCA_003045995.1 Bacteroidota bacterium | reverse complement strand
TTTTATGAGGTGAGGATTGGAAAATCCTCATCTTCTCTTTTTTGTTGAATACGATCCGGGATGGTTCAGATTACGGAAACCAACCGATTACAGGATCCGTCCGGAAACACTTTCAACCATAACCTGCAGAAGCAGTTTAATCAACATGGAGCAAATGCCCGTGCGAAGCAAACAACACGGAATATCAGAGGCATACGGAATACGCAGCACTGTGCAATTCTTGCTGGTTATTATGGTGGTCGGCCTGCTGGGTTCCTGCAATACCAGCCCCACGGGCACCATCAAAGAAAACTTACCTCCTCGGACATCACTCACGGTAGATGCCATCGATATCGACGAAGATAATCGATTATCCAGTAGTGTGGCTATCTCCTGGTGGGGTGACGATCCGGATGGCTACATTGTTGGCTATGAGGTAGCGATCCAGGATACCACGGCCGCCGATGCATGGATTTTTACAACACGAACCGACAGCACGTTCGTACTGCCTATCTCCGAGGGTAATGAAACCGAAGATGTACTGTTTGCTGTCCGTGCCGTAGACAACGATCAGCAGCGCGATCCCAATCCGGCCACCCTCGTATTTCCCATCAAAAACACGCCCCCGATCACAGAGCTGAACCCGCTGGAACTTCCGCCCGACACTACGTACAGCGTTGTCAGCTTTGGCTGGTCTTTTGATGATCCCGACGGTGCCGCCACACTACTCCGTACGGAGATCACTTTCAATGATTCCACCAGCGGCTGGATTCCGATCCCACTCGATGAAGAGGGACAGCAGGAAGTGTTCATCACCCTGGTATCCGATAATGACCCGGTGAATCCCAGATCAGAACTTTTCCTGGGGAGAACACTTCGGGAAACCGGTATCATCATCGAAACATTGAACAGCGATGCCAATAACAAACTCTTTGTCCGTACACTCGATAAGGCACTTGCCATCAGCGAAATGCAATCCGTTTCCTGGTATATGAAATCCCGCAAATCCAACATCCTCATGCTCAACGACGATGCATCAGGAAGCTCTGCAGAGAATCTTGCGCTCTATCTGGAGCAGTTTATACAACTTGGGTTTGATGTGGATGTGATCAACATTTCCGACGGGACCGGCTTGGAAGGTGGAGTGGTACCGATCTCCGAAGCATTCCCGCGCGTGATTGACCCTACTGTAAATTTGATGATGGCACAATGGGATCACATTTTTTGGTTCTCCAGTAGCCTCAGCCGAAACATCAACTATGCTCAGGAGATCCTGGATCGATTCTTTGCACGAGGTGGAACGATGCTGGCTACGATACCGGTCACGAAAATTGACGAAGAGAGCCCGTTGTTCAATTTCATCCCGCTGCAAAATTATATGCCATTGAATCCGTCCGCCGGGGAAACCTCATTTTTGCTGCTAAACAACTCTGATGTCACACCAGTGGAGGGTAGCGGTATCGAATTGACGATGCGTTACAACGGCGGGAATAATCCGAACATCATCCCGTTTGAAGCGGTATCCGGTGCGCAGGAGCTATTTGAGGGCAATTTCCGAAAACGTTTTATTACCGGATTCACGGTTCCGTTTGAAGGGCCTTCGGTTGTGGCCGCAGAGAATCCCGAGGGAAATTTGATCTACTTTGGAATTCCGCTGGCGGACCTAAACGGCAGCGGCAACCTGAACGAATTGATGGAGGAGTTGCTCATTGGGCGGCTCGAATTTGCATCGCCATAGCCCTGATACCCCTGGGCCTGTTGCAAGGGCTCGGCAAGGTCAGACCAAGGAAACCATCGCGAAACCCATGAAATACCGATCATTCATACCAAAATCCCTGAGTATTGAGCTGCCGGCCTTCCCGGGACGGATACTTCTTTGTGCGCTGTTCCTTGTTTGGAGTTCCACGCTGGTCAACACACTTCAGGCACAAAACGCAAGGTCAACTACCGGCTCCATCTCCGGCGTCATCACCGATAAAGAAAACGGAGAGACCCTTCCTGGCGTAAACGTGATCATTCGTGGAACTTCGTTCGGCGCTTCCACCGACCTCGACGGGCGCTACACCATCCGAAACATCCGGCCGGGCGAATACTCCATCGAAATCAGCTACATCGGCTTCGAACGACTTCTGTTTACCGGAATCCGGGTAGTCGCAGGCGAAACCACCGAACTCAATGCCGAAATTGTTCCTACCACCTACACCTCCGATGAGGAGATCGTGGTGATCGGCGCCGCTCCCATCTTCGACGTGGAAAAGTCAAAATCCAGCACACTCATGTCCCGGCAGCAGATCGAAGCGGCCCCGGTGCGAAAAATCGATGACGTTGTGGGCATGCAGGCCGGTGTTGTGAAAGACCCTACCGGTATCTACATCAAAGGTGGACGTGCGTACGAAACCGGTTTCGTGGTGGATGGAGTTTCGGCACAGGATCCGCTTGCCGGCACCGGCTTTGGCCTCGATCTCGGTGCCAACGCATTTAGCGAGGTAGAAGTCACCACTGGCGGGGTTGGGGCGGAATATGGTGACGTCACCTCCGGCGTGGTTTCCGTGCGAACCCGCGACGGCAGCGACAAACTCGAAGGTTCCTTCACGCACAAGCGCGACCACTTCGGACAAGACACAGATCGCAGCAGCAACTTCTACAGCGACATTTATGAATTCACGCTTGGCGGCCCCGAACCCCTTACCGGGGCATTGCTACCCTTTGCCGGCCTCAACATCCCCGGAAAGATCTACTTCTACTTTACCGGACAACTTTCCCTCTCCAACGAATTCACCAAAAACGCAGCCGACCAGGTTCGTTCCTCCATCGTGAGCACCGACTTTTTCTCTCCGCGTCAGGACAACCGATGGAACGGGATGATGAAACTCACCTATCGGATCAAACCCGGCATGCGCCTGGAGGGAGCCTTTCAGCGATCCCTCACCGTAAACCAGAACACCCGGATGCTCCAGATCACCGGCGCCGATGTGCAGATCCGCCCCGGCTACCAGTTTCCGTTCCAGGAAGATCTCGACAAAGCCAACACCTACTCTCACGACAGCAACCTTTCCTATCTTAAGTGGACTCAGACGATCGATCAGACGTCCTTCTATGAGTTGCAACTAAGCCGTCTCTTCACCCGTCTCCGTGCAGACGCCAACGGCCTCGACTGGCGGCCCGAAATCGTAGAAGGAGAGTACGACCCGCGCAGCATCGTCACCTTCCCGGCTCGCGAATTCCCCGGCACGGATGGCTTCACCTACGTACTCCCAGGGCCCGGCTTCTTCAACAATGGCGGTGTCGCCACCCTCTGGCACGATCACTTCGCCGAAGAGATCACCTTCAAGGGATCTTACAACAAATTCTTTGCCGGCCGCACCAACCAGCTCACCGTCGGCTTCGATGCAAAATTCAACGACTACCAGTGGATCGACATCACCCGCCCTTGGATCGGCGCACCGATTGAAGTAGCTCCCGGTGAATTCTCCGAAACCAACCGCGTAGGTGACCGCTTTGATGCCTGGCGTGTGAAACCCCGTCGCGGAGCCGTCTACATAAATGACAAAATCCGCTACAACGGACTCATCGCCGACATCGGTGCGAGATTCGAGTACTGGGCCCCCGGAAAATACGTCGACGACCTGGTCGAAAACCCCGCCGCCCCCATTCCCGACTTCATCCGCGAAGAGTATCGCGATTCCAGCTATGAACTCTTCGGCCTCCGCTACAAATTCCGTATCCTGCCCAAAGTGAGTGTCAGTTTTCCAGTGCGTGAAAACCAGGTACTGTTCTTCAACTACGGCCACTCCACCCGGATCCCGCACCCCACCTTCGTATACTCCAGCCTCGACCCATTCTACCAAAACCAGGCCTCCTTCGCCGATCTGGGCAACCCCAACCTCAACCCCGAAGTCGACATCTCCTATGAAATCGGTTTCCGTTACCAGGTAACCACCAACGATGCCCTCAACCTCACCGCCTTCTGGAGCGACAAATACGACTTTGTCACCACCCAGCAGATCCGTGTCAACGACCCCACTGGGCGGCCTGTCAACCGCTCCTTCCGAATCAACGGCGACTTCGCCCGATCCCGCGGCCTCGAAGCGACCTACCTGAAACGCTACAAAGATTGGGCGCAAGGGCAACTAGCCGTCACCTACTCTCGCGCAGAAGGACTCAGCTCCACCAACAACGATAATTTACAAGCGATCAGCGGTCAGCAAGTCATTGGCAGCAACGTCGAAACCCCGCTTGCCTGGGACCGCCCCTGGGACATCAAAGGGAACATCATCCTCACGTACGATCGTACCAACCCAATGTTCGGATTTGCTCCCCTCAATCAGATGCGCCTCTTCCTCTCAGCTGTCTGGCGCTCCGGCATTCGTTACACCCCGCAGGAATTCGTTGGCTTCTCCCGCAACCCCATCACGGGCGAAGAGGACTGGCGCCCCCTGTACGAGCAAGTCCAGGATCCCGAGTTGCGCTTCAGCGAAACCGGCCCCTCCTGGTTCTACATGGACCTGAACTTCGAAAAATGGTTCGAAATTGCCGGTGTCGAACTCTCCGCCTACCTGGAAGTCTCCAACCTGCTCAACAATCGTAACTCCGCCATCGTCAATCCGGTCACCGGCGAGCAGTACCGCACCGACTACCCACTTTCGGCAGCAGAACTCGAACAACTGCGATCCGATCGATCCTACGACCTTCCCAACAGTGCCCGTGACCCGCGCTACCAGGATCCGCGCGACGGTGGCATCCCATCCTACCTGAATCCGGCCAACTTCCTTCAGCCGCGACAATACGTATTCGGGATATCCGTCAATTTTTAACGAGAAGCAGGCATGAATTTGACCCCATCCCACAAACGCACCGGTACCCAAGCCTCAGGCACATTCAGAGCAGGTATCTTAGGCACCGGCACCAATAGCTCCGGCACAGGTATCTTAGGCACCGGCACCCAGGCCTCAAACGCTGCAAGCCCAAACTATGTAACTCCAGACAGCATCTTTGGGTTTCTTTTCGGGTTGATGCGTCCGCATCTTCGGCTCGTGGCCGCCCTGATCGTCTTCACAGTCATCACGCTCCCCCATCACCCCGTACAAGCCCAAAGCCTGATTCCTGCATTCGGAGAAGCACGCTCCGGTACATCGGGATTTCAGTTTACGAAGATTGGTGCCGACGCACGAAGTGCCGGAATGGGATTCTCCAACATGGCAGTCGCAAACGATGCATCCAGTTTCTACTGGAACCCAGCCCTCGCTGCCGAAGCTGAGCGATCGGAATTTATGCTCAGCCACACGCAATACTTTGCCGACATTTCGATGGAGTACGCAAGCTACCTTCACCGCGCAGGTTCGTTTGCGATTGGCGGATCGCTGCAGTACCTCAACTCCGGCGACATGAAGGAAACCACCGAGTTTATGCCATTCGGGACGGGGCGCACCTTTCGAACGGTACACCTTTCCGCCGGGCTTACGGTGTCGCAAAAACTTACGGATCTGTTTAGCTATGGAATCACAGTCCGCTATCTCATGGAGCGGATCGAGGAGGTGGAACTGCAGACCCCTGCGTTTGATTTTGGGTTCTTCTACCGGGTAGGTGATACAGGACTGAAGTTCTCCGTTGCACTCAATAATTTTGGTTTTGATGCGTCGCCATCCGGGGAAACAGTGCGAACCACCCTGAACGGCGATGTAGTGGAGGACACATTCGAGGATGTTTCACTTCCCACCCGATTTATCATCGCTACAGCATATGATGTGTGGCAAACCGACACCTTTTCAGCGGTTATTACTGGGCAGATCACGAATCCAAGCGACAACGCCGAACAGTTCAGCATGGGGACGGAGCTTGGTTACATGCAGCAGTTTTTTCTTCGAACCGGGTATCAGTTTGGTTATGACGAAATCCGCTTCCCATCCTTTGGAGCGGGAGTGAAACTGCCGGTGATGTCGCAGTTAATCGCGGCGGACTACTCGTTTTCCCCGTACGACCGGCTGGGGAATCTGCACCGGATCGGGCTGAGAATTCAGCTGTAGGTGGAGGCCGTGCAGCGAAGTGAGCCCGTGCAGAGAAGTAAGGCCGTGCAGTGAAGTGAGGCCGTGCAGTGAAAGATTCGGAAGTCGTACCACTACAATGAGAAAGAATATTTTGACGCTGAGATTTTGATGACAAACACGCAGAGAATACAAAACGGGAAGACACCAGGAGAACCAATGAACAACAAAGCACGGGTTGATGGGAGGTCTGGGTCTGGGAATAAGTCTGAGTCTAGGTATAGGTCAGAGTCAGGCCTGGCTCTCGTGCTTCTCGTCCTGATGGTGGCAATCACAGCCACAGGATGCGAGGCTATCTTCGGATCCAAGCAAAACGACACCACCGACGAGATCTTTGAAGTAGGCCGTATCGACCCCTCATTGCGGGACACCGACGGCTACGCCCCCGTACTGCCTTTCTGGGGTGATTTCGACCAGCCCACCGACGTATTTGTAGGGTTCGACGGTTTTGTATACGTCACGGATGCTATAGGGGTCCATGTCCTCGATCGTGCCGACCTCGCCCCGAGACGAACCATCGAGCTACCCGGCGCCGTTTCGGTAACCCAAGACCGCCTCCTCAACGTCTACGTCGCAGCCCGCATCGACACCCTCATCCAGGAACCACCCAACGACCAGCCTCCAACCGTCTTCAATCTGCCCGCCGTCTATAAAATCCGAAACCTCAACGGCGCCGGCCCGATCACCTTCGTCGATACCCTGGTTCATCCATTCGATGACGCAAGCCGCGGCACGGCTGCATCCAAACTCTTTCGCCTCGACCGAACCCGCTCCGACAACGACGAGCTTGTCGAGTTCACCGGTGTCGCGATCATGGACGACAACGCCATCTACGTTTCGAGAACCGGCCCAAGAAACCGAACCAACGAACTCCCCGCTCCCGACAACACCGTTCTGGAATTTGTCCCGGAATTTGTGGACGGTGTCCGCGTAGGCACCATGGTAAACTCCGCTCAGATTCGGGCACTCAACCCATCAACCCCATCGCTTGTTAGCGCCATCGGGTTGTCCGATATCACCACCTTCACCAATCCACCACAGCGAGATCAGTTCCCCGACAGCCGGGATTTCCTCATCGCCCAGGCAGAGGAGGGAGTTTCGATACCGTTTCGCGTGCTTCGAATCAACGTGGTAGTTACACCCGACGGAACGGTTTATCAACCCAACCAACAGTTCCTGGTACAGGATACAACCCGTGCCGACGGTTTTCTTTACGAAGAGTTTAAATTCTCCAAGCCGTCGGGCCTGGCGGTCGCCGGCGATGTTACCGGATACATCTTTGTTGTGGATGAGGAGCAGCACAAACTTTATCAATTTAAGCCCAATGGACAGGAGGGGATCGACCCGCCACCCGCAGCAGTCGACCGCACCCGGAACCTCAACGTCTCTTTCGGTGAATTGGGTTCCGGTCCGCGACAATTCAACTCTCCATCCGGAGTCGCCTACTACGATCAGGTGATCTACATTGCAGACCGCGGCAACAATCGAATCGCCCGGTACAAGCTCACGACCGATTT
>PZPG01000007.1:21414-27057 GCA_003045995.1 Bacteroidota bacterium | reverse complement strand
GCCTCCCGCAGGTCCTCAATCAGATCTTCCGCCTCCTCGATCCCCACACTCAGTCGCACCAACCCGTCTGTAATCCCCGCATGCTTTCGCACCTCCGGCAACACCACCGAGTGCGTCATCGATGCCGGATGCTGAATCAACGAATCCACCGTTCCTAAGCTCACGGCCAGCGTCGGCACCTTCACTCGGTTCATCAGCGCCTCCCCGGCCTCCAGGCCTCCCCGAAGCTCAAACGCCATCATCCCCCCAAACCCATTCTCCATCATCCGCTCCGCCAGCGTCACATCGGGATGACTCTCCAACCCGGGATAATAAACCCGCTCCACGGCCGGATGTCCCTCTAAAAACCGCGCCACCCGCATCCCGTTCTCACTATGCTTCTTCATGCGAAGCGGAAACGTCTTCAAGCCCAGGAGCGTCAGCCACGCATCAAACGGCCCCGAGATCCCGCCCAAATTCTTCCGCCAAACCGCCATGCCGCTCGATGCAAAAAAGCCCTCCCGTGCCGCCAGTGCCCCGCCAACCACCGTTCCATGCCCGTTCAGATACTTGGTCGTCGAATGCACCACCAGATCCGCGCCCAACTCCAGCGGCCGCACGTGATACGGCGTCGCAAACGTATTATCTACCATCATGCGGATCGGATGCCGCGCCCCCCGCGCAAGCGCAACAATCGCCTCCACATCCGCCAGCCGCATCGTGGGATTCGCAATACTCTCCAGGTAGATCAGCGCGATGTCATCATACCGCGTCAGCGCCTCCTCTACCTGCGCCAAATCCGATACATCCACATGCGTAACCCGAATCCCAAGCCCCTCCGCCTGCTCCTGCAAAAACTGACTCGTACACCCATACAGCGCCTCCTGCGCCAAAATCCGCTTTCCCATCGCCAGCCCCATCATTCCTGTCACAATCGCCGCCATTCCCGAACCAAACAACATCCCCTCGCCACGCTCCTCCATACCAAACGTCTCCAAATCCGCAATCACCTGCTCCGCTCGCTCCACCGTCGGATTCCCCAGTCGCGAATACGAATGCGACGCCCCGCCCGCCTCATGCGCAAAAAACTTCGCCCCCGCCTCCGCCGTCTCAAACCCAAACGTCGACGTCTGATACAAAGGCATCACATGCGATCGGTACGGATCCTTTTCGGGATGATCCCCATGCGAACAGATCTGCGCCATACTCATTCTCTTGCGCTCCTCCACCGTTCCGCCCCCCTCGTTTTCCTCTGTTTCGGGTTGATAGGAGAGCCACCCCGACTCCACATCCTGCAAGGGCCTCGCTCTCTCATCATCCCGATCTCGTGTTATGGTAGATTCAGCATTTCTTATCGTATCATTTTTAGTTCTGGTATCCTTCATCGCATTGGTATCCTTCATCACTTAGCTCCGTTTTTATTTGTTTTCATTTGTACTCTACACTCCCATTTTCAGCTCCACGCATTCAGTACCCCATCAACCCGACATCCGCCACGCCGAACACTCAGTACCTAATCATCCCAACTCCACGCATTCAGTACCCCATCATCCCGACATCCGCCCCCACCGAACACTCAGTACCCCATCAACCCGCTCCCCTCGCTCACTCCCCCGCCTCACCCTCATTCCCTTCATCCTCCGGTCCAAACTCAACAGGCGTCCCCTCCTTAATCACCGACATTACAATACTCGTGTAGATCCGATCCACCCCCGGCAACTGTGCCAGCTGCTTCCGCAACAGCATCTCGTAATGATTCATATCCCGCACCACGATCTGCAACAGATAATCGTACTCCCCCGTGATATTATAGCACGACAAAATCTCAGGAATCTCCGCAATCCGTCCGGTAAACTCCTCCATCTCGTCCAGGTGATGCACCGCCAGCTTGATCGAACTAAACACCGTCATCCCCCGGTCCAGGGCCTCCCGGTTCACCCGCGCCGTGTACCCTTCAATCACGCCATTGCGCTCCAGCCGCTTCACCCGCTCCAGTGTTGGTGTCGTTGTTAAACCGATCTCCTTCGCAAGATCACTATTCGAGATCCTCCCGCGTTCCTGCAGAATGGTTACAATTTTACGATCGGTTGTATCCAGCGAAACACTCATCTTCGTGTAGGATTTTCGGGTGGCAGGAAAGTTTATGGATAATTTGGGTTCGGGTTGATGGGATACGCAGGTAAACATGTGCCGACTCCCGTACAGTACATGCGCCTTTGTTTCATCAACTTTGAAGATAAAACCACTATCAACAGTCGATTATAAAGAAGAAAAAACTACCATCAATGTCAACTGTAGATGTAAATATATTGTAAATTTTTCCTCCGCAGCTTGGTTTGAGAAGGGCTCGTGGCTCGTTATCTTTCCGGTCCCTTTGGGAGGGCGCCCACGGTGCGTATTTTCGGAAGGTTATTTCGCGAAGCATTCTGCAATGACTCGTGACAACCTGTGACGCAGCCTTCATAGGACTCATAGCACGCGTTGCCTAGATAACCTGCATTGCCTGCTTTGCCCGAGATGCCTGGAGTACCCTTGTTGCCTGCTTTGCCCGAGATGCTTGGAGTACCCTTGGTACCTGCTTTGCCCGAGTTGCCTAGATAACCTGCGTTGCCCGTCGGCGTCAAGCGCCCGGTTAGCGGACACATCAACCCGAGAAAAGCACGAAAAAACCCAAGAAAAGCACGAAGAAACCCGAGTAAAACCCGAGAAAAAACCTCCAACCAGTGTGAGTGGATCGGCATTAGATACAGATATTTTGGTAATTGGATCCGGCATCTCCGGGCTGAACGCAGCGGTGAAGTCGGCGCTGGCGTATCCGGACCGAACGATTACGGTGGTGACGAAGAACACGCTGTTGGAGAGTAATACGGCCTATGCGCAGGGGGGGATTGCGGTGGTGACCGACCTAAACCACGATACGTACGAGAAGCATATCGAGGATACGCTGGTGGCGGGGGATGGTCTGAGCGACCGGAAGATTGTGGAGATGGTGGTAACGGAGGGCCCGAAGCTGGTGAAGGAGATGGTAATGATGGGGGTGGAGTTCGACCGTGAGCAGAGCGGGGAGTATCAGCTGGGGATGGAGGGGGCACACTCGGAGCGGCGGATTTTGCACCATCAGGATACGACGGGGTTTGAGATTCAGCGGGTGCTGGTGCAGCAGGCGAGGAAGCTCCCGAACATACGGTTGCTGGAGCATCATCTTGCGATCGATCTCATTACGCAGCATCATTTTGGCGAGAAGGTGACGCGCTATCGCGAGGATACCCGGTGTTTTGGTGCGTACGTGCTGGACCTGAAAACACGCGAGATTAAGACGATTTCGGCAGGGGCTACGTTGCTGGCGTCCGGGGGGGTCGGGCAGGTGTATGAAATGACGACGAATCCGATTGTGGCAACGGGGGATGGAGTGGCGATGGCGTACCGGGCCAAGGCGTGGGTGCGCGACATGCAGTTTGTACAGTTTCATCCGACGGCGCTCTATGGAGTGAAACAGGCGGGCCGGGCGTTTCTGATTTCGGAGGCGGTGCGTGGGTTTGGCGGGATTTTGCGAACCGGGGATGAAGAACCGTTTATGGATCGGTATGATGAGAGAGGGTCGTTGGCCTCGCGGGATATTGTGGCGCGGGCGATCGACACCGAGATGAAGGCGCGTGGGACGGATCATGTGTGGCTGGATTGCCGGTCGCTGGACCCGACGGAGCTGGCCACGCGGTTTCCGATGATCGTGAGCACGTGTCGGAAGCATGGGATTAATCCAACGGAGCAGATGATTCCGGTGGCCCCGGCGGCGCATTATTTGTGTGGAGGGGTGGAGACGGACGAATGGGGACGGACGTCGATCGACCGGCTCTATGCGTGTGGTGAGGTAGCGCGAACCGGTTTGCACGGAGCGAACCGACTGGCGTCGAATTCTCTGCTGGAGGGAATTGTGTTTGCGGATCGGTGTTTCCAGCATCTAAAGGAGCACGAGCCGTTTCGGGAGCCTCGGGAGTCGCTGCCGGCATGGCGCTCGGAAGGGACCACGCAGCCGAAAGAGTGGGTTCTCATCAGCGAAAACCGGCAGGAGGTGCAGCGCCTGATGAATACTTACATCGGGATTGTACGTTCGAATGAGCGGATGAACCGGGCGTTGCAGCGGATGAAGGTGATTTACGAGGAGTCGGAGGATCTTTTCCGGCACACGACCGTTTCACCGCAACTGGCCGAGCTCCGGAACCTGATTAACGTGGCCTACTTGATTATCCGTCAGTCGATGGAGCAGAAGGAAAACCGTGGCACATTTTACAATTTGGACCTGGAGTGAAGGGGGCGGGTTTAAGAGAGTCGGGTTGATGGGGTTCGGGTTGATGGGACACGCATCCGGCCCCTCCAATCAGTGAAGTCGACTCAAGTGCTTTTGAATAATGTCGGCTAGAATGTCGGTGGCCTGGCCGATCTCCTCCATCGTGGTGGCCGCATCCAGTGACAGCCGGATAAACTGCTTTGCGGTTTCATCGTCATAGCCAATCGCCTTCATCGTTGCCGACGGTTTCTGCTCATTCACCTGGCACGCACTTCCCGTCGAAATTGCCAACCCGCGCTGGCTGCACTCCAGCATCGCAAACTGCCCCTCCATTCGATGCACACGCAACCCTGCAATATACGGCGACGACGTATCCGGATTCCCCTCCATCGTAATCGCGTCGCCACTTTTCTCCCTGAGCTGTCTCACAAGTGCCTCTTTTAACCCGCGCACATGCCGCATCGACGCCTCCCTATTTGCAGCCATCTCTTTTGCTGCTGTTGCAAAGGCCGCCACCGCTGGAACATCTACCGTACCCATTCGAAACCCATGCTCCTGGCTTGTTTCCGGAATCATAGGAGACCACTTTCGTTTCGGGTTGATGTAAGTAGCCCCCAGTCCCTTCGGGCCGTGAATCTTGTGTGCAGACAGCGTAACAGCGTCGAGGCCCCATGCTATCGGGTCCAGCGGAAGCTTGCCAAACCCCTGCGTTGCATCACTGTGAAAATGGATATGACGATCCTGAAGCCACTCTCCGATCTCCTGCAGCGGGTTCACAGCACCGGTTTCGGAATTCACATATTGAATGGAAACAAGGGTTGTGTCGGTTCGGACGGCTCCCTTCAAGGCCTCCAGATCCACTGAACCGTCTGGCGCCGATGGAACCATCGTAATCTCGAAGCCTTGTCGTGCCAGCCAATGGAAGGTGTTTCGTACGCAACTATGTTCCGCCATCGCCGTTACGATGTGACGACCCCGCTGGGTTGCACCCTCAGCCAGGGCAACGAGCGAAAGGAACACGGCCTCGCTGCCACTTCCGGTAAAGTGCAGTCCCGACTCATGAACGCCAAGCTCGGAAGCGATCAGTTTTCGGGAGGACTCTAACAAGGCGGAAGCGTTCGATCCGGCATCGTGCAGGCTGTTCGAGTTTCCGTAAAACCGGGTAGCCGCTTGCCGGTAGGTTTCGATGGCCCGTTCACTCATGGGGGTGGTGGCCGCGTAATCGAGATAGATCATAGTGCTTGCTGGACTTGGTGTTGATTGATGGTAAATTTACGTAACTTTCATGCGATTTTCAGACGTGCGATTTTCAGAGCGGATGCAGGATCCCATCACCCTGAACCTGGGAAAATGAGATGTGCGGCAACAGGCAACCAAGT
>PZPG01000007.1:19118-21257 GCA_003045995.1 Bacteroidota bacterium | reverse complement strand
AAACGGGTAAACAGGTAGCGAAATCACAGAGGGCATAACGTATGCGGCAAATTCCTCTTTCAGTCGATCGTGATCTTCGGCGTGTAGTGCATTTGGCACTGGACGAGGATCTGGGGTTTGGGGATGTAACGACGCAAGCAATTTTTCAGGATAAACGGCTGCGCGGACGTTTGATAGCGAAGGCGGATGGGGTCATTGCCGGGCTGGATGCCGTGCGGATTGGTTATGAAATGCTGGATCGTTCGGTTCGTGTGGAGCTGATGAAGCAGGACGGGGATACCGTGCAGGCCGGGGAGTTGCTGGCCGTGGCAGAGGGGCGTGCCGATATTTTACTGACTGGAGAGCGTGTGGTATTGAATCTTGTGCAGCACCTGAGTGGGATCGCCACGGAAACGGCGCGGGCGGTTGCAGCGTTAAAAGGGAGTAAAACCAAAGTGTGCGATACACGGAAAACCTTGCCTGGATTACGGTTGCTGCAGAAGTATGCGGTGCGATGCGGTGGCGGGCAGAATCATCGGATGCGGTTGGATGACGGAGTGATCATCAAGGACAATCATATTTTGGCGGCCGGAGGGGTAAAGGAGGCGGTTGCGATGGCCCGGGCGCACGCAGGGCATATGGTGCGGATCGAAGTGGAGTGTGAGACATTGCATCAGGTGCGTGAAGCGGTGGAAGCGGGGGCGGATGTGATCATGTTGGACAATCAGACGCCGGAGAGTGCAAGAGAACTCCGCAAAGAGATTCCCTCTTCGGTGGTAGTTGAGCTGAGCGGGGGGATGCGGCCCGACACGATTGCAGCGTTTGCAGATTGCGGTGCAGATGTGATCTCGATGGGATCGCTGACGCATTCCGTAACGGCACTGGATATGAGTTTTCTGCTGGAAGGGGCGGAAAAACGATGAGCATGACCATCAACCCGAAAAAAGAAAAGACATAATCGTAGCAATAGAACCTATGAAAGAGATGGAAGTTCTTGATTTTTTGGAGAAGGAGGCAACGTTCACCTTGCCGGAGCGCTATTCGCAGCTTTCGGAGGAGGAGATGAAGGAGCGGATTCGCGAGATAAAGGCGGCGTTTGGAGAGCGGTTGTTTATACCCGGGCATCATTATCAGAAGGATGAGGTGATTGAGTTTGCCGATGCGCGTGGCGATTCGTTGCAGCTGGCGCAGATTTGTGCAGACATGAGTGAGGCGGAGTTCATCGTGTTTTGTGGGGTGCATTTTATGGCAGAAACGGCGGACATGCTTACGGGGGATCGTCAGAAGGTGATTTTGCCGGATATGAGGGCGGGTTGTTCGATGGCGGATATGGCGAATATTGATCAGACAGAGATCGGATGGGAGGAGATGCAACGGGTGTTTGGGGATACGATTTTGCCGCTAACGTATGTGAACTCTACGGCGGCGATTAAGGCGTTTGTGGGAAGAAATGGAGGGGCTACGGTGACGTCGTCGAACGCGAAAAAGATGTTGGAGTGGGCGTTTACGCAAAAGGAGCGGATCTTATTTTTGCCGGATCAGCATCTGGGGCGCAATACGGCGTATGACCTAGGTGTTGCGTTGGATGAGATGGCGGTGTGGGATCCGCAGGCACACCGGTTTGAGTATGATGGGGAGGATCTGCAGCGGGTGAAGGTGATTTTGTGGAAGGGGCATTGCTCGGTACATGAGAAATTTTACGTGCATCATATCGATCATCTGCGGGAGCGGGTTCCTGGGATTCAGATTTTGGTGCATCCCGAGTGTACGCATGAGGTGGTTCAGGCATCGGATTTGAATGGATCGACGAACTACATTTTGAAAACGATTGCAGAAGCGCCGGCGGGGAGTAAGTGGGCGATTGGGACGGAGATGAACCTGGTAAATCGGATCATTCAGGAGAATCCGGATAAGGAGATTGTGTCATTGAATCCGTTTTTGTGCCCGTGTTTGACGATGAACCGGATCGATTTGCCGCATCTGCTGTGGTCGCTGGAGATGCTGGAGCAGGGGGAGGTGGTGAATCAGATTGTGGTACCGGAGGAGATTACCAAGCATGCGGTGCTGGCGCTGGATCGGATGTTAGCTCGTTCGTAAATCCCGCAAACCTGTATTCCGAGTTCCCCGGAAAATCGATATATTCGTTTGAGTGGGGGCGTG
>PZPG01000007.1:12617-19057 GCA_003045995.1 Bacteroidota bacterium | reverse complement strand
GGGCACTTGTTTGTCGTGCGAACGTTTCGCAAGTTGTCCGGGTTTTTGAATCTAACTCAACCTCAATTCTAAATTTTTTGATTCATGGCTTACGTTGTTACTGAACCCTGTGTAAATTGCAAATACACGAATTGCGCGGCAGTTTGCCCTGTGGACGCGTTTCGGGAGGGACCCAATTTCTTGGCGATCGACCCGCTGGAATGCATCGATTGTGATGCTTGTGTGTCGGAATGCCCTGTGGAAGCGATCTATCCGGACGATGAGGTGCCTGAAAAATGGGAGCATTATATTGAACTGAATGAGCGCCTGGCTGAGAACTGGGGAGACCGGGTGATCAATGAAACGCAGGATGCTCTTCCCGATGCAGACGACTGGGCCGAGAAAGATGGAAAGCTGGAGCTGATTCAGGAAGATTGGGATTGACAGAACAGGATACCACAAAACATCCCACGAAGATGAAGCCCTCCCATCGGACCCTGCTGGAGTGCCGGAACATCACACTACTACTCTCAAAACCGAAGGTGATGGGTATTCTGAATGCCACACCGGACTCTTTTTCGGATGGCGGGGAGTACCTCGACCGGGATGCAGCTCTGCAGCGAATCGATGAAATGGTGGAGGAGGGAGCACGGATCATCGACATTGGAGGTGAATCTACACGGCCGGGATCGGAGCCGGTGTCGGCGGAAGAGGAGATCGGCCGCACGATCCCGCTTTTAAAGGAAGCAGTCCCGCGTCATAAAGAGATCGTATTTTCGATCGACACCACCAAGTACGAAGTAGCCCGACTGGCACTCGAGGCAGGCGCGCACATGGTAAACGATGTAAGCGGTCTGCGAAAGGAGCCTCGATTTGCAGAACTTTGCGCGGATTCGGGTGCAGCATATGTTTGCATGCATTCGATTGCCGACCCGAAAACGATGCAGGACAAGCCAGAGTATGAGGATGTGATTGATGAGATCACCCGTTTTTTCGAAGAACGTTCCGAGCGACTGGAGAAAGCAGGGGTTGAATCGGTGATTTTGGACCCGGGTATTGGCTTTGGAAAAACACTGGATCACAACCTTGCGATTTTGGCCAACTTGGAGTCGTTTTTGCCATTTCGGAGGCCTTTGCTGATTGGTGCGTCCCGCAAATCGATGATCGGGCAAATCTTGGGTAACCGTCCGGCAGAAGATCGGTTAATCGGAACCATTTCCGTACATTATCATAGCATGATGCTGGGCGCACAGATTCTGCGGGTTCACGATGTAAAGGAGGCCGTCGATTCGGTAGAGATCTACCACGCTATTAAAACACACACAACACTTCCTGCATGATCCCGATTGGTTTTTTAGAGATTGGGTTGAGAGACCTGCTCGAAATCGTCCTGATTGCGACGATTTTGTACTATCTCTATCGCTGGATTCGGGGCACCTATGCGATTCAGGCCGCGATTGGGCTGCTATTCATCATTCTGATCAATGTGATCGTGAGTGTGCTCGGGTTTACGACGCTAAGTTTTATGTTGCGAAGCCTGCTGGATGTGGGGATTCTAGCGCTTTTTATCATTTTTCAGCCGGAGATCCGAAAGCTCCTCTACAACTTAGGGCAGAATACGAGGTTCGACCGGTTTCTTGCGACCACGGGCTCGGATACTGCGATTGATGAAGTGGTGGATGCCGTGCGTAGTCTCGCTCAGACAAAGACTGGTGCGCTGATTGTGTTTGCAAAAAGTTCCTCGCTGCAGGATCTGGTGGATGCAGGGGTTCGGCTGGATTCGGAGGTAAGCAGCGAACTATTGCAGACGATTTTTCAGAAGGATACGGCTCTGCATGATGGAGCGGTGATTATCCGGAATAACCGGATTGTAGCGGCCGGATGCTATCTGCCGATTTCGCAGAATCCGCGGATTGCGACGAAATTTGGGACGAGGCATCGCGCAGCATTGGGGATCAATGAAACGAACAACGTGCTTGTGGTAGTAGTTTCGGAGGAGACGGGTCGGATTTCTGTAGCAGTTCGCGGCGAATTGAAGAGCGGTTTGTCGATCCAGGAGCTGCGAATATTGATTAAAGAGTCGCTAGGCGGAGAGGAAACGGCGACGATTGGGGGGTTTGGAGCCAACAGTACAGGAGTGGCCGCGGGGTGACGGTAAGTCGACGCAGGGTGACGGCCGCGCGATGAAGGCAGGCGCGTGCTACTGCTTCACCGCTAAAAACTTTCTTCCCTGCTTCGTCAATGTGTTTACAAACATAGAATCCCACATCCTGTACGGAAGCAGATACCTGGAGTAAATCAACGCTTTCGAAACCATTCCGGGCCTGTATCGCGCTTTCGGTTTTCTTGTTGTAGCAGCCTTATAAGTAACGTTTGCTACTTGCTCTGGAGTCCAGGTGCCGGGAGCCCCCTCTTTTACAGCATCCTTGGCTACCTTGTGCACTCCCGCCATTAACTCTTTGCCAATCGCAGCATTATTGACCAGGATTCCAACAGCAGCATGTTTTTTTTCGATGGTACGGACGGCTTCTTGAATACTCAGATCATCTGTGACATCAATTCGAAGTGTTTCACAACCCAATGATGAAAGATCTTGAATGGACTCTAATGATCTTGCTGATGCGTATGTTGGGTAGCCGTTTTTTACAAATTGTTTGGCCAATGCTTTTCCGTGTCCCGATGAGCAACCTGTAATGAGTACGGCAGGTGAAAGAATCCTTCCTATAAATTCAAAAAAACAGTGTTATTTGGATAGAATTCGCAGATTTTTTTCTATCTCTTTGGTCTATTTTTTGTAGACATTCTTGCTTGTGTCGATTTTGTGGGGATCCAATTCCACCACTTTCCCGTCTTTGAAAATAACAACCGGCGTTTTCTTGTACGCTATCTCCAACCCCTCCATGATTTTATCGTTTTGATCCATATCATTTTTTATTTGTAGTTCAGGAATGAATTGACGGCCTTCTTCATGCATGAAACAAAATATGATTTCACAATTGAAATTCAACGTCTAGACTTTTCGCACACCAAGCAGGATTTGCGCCGCTTCAAACGGGCTGATGACCCCAGTCCGTACGTTGGCTTCGATCTTTGTCAACTGATCTTTCACTCGTGGATCTGAATAGAATTGTTCACGAAGTTCGGTGAGAATCGTTTCATGCATCCATTCGATTGCCTGTGATTCACGGCGATGGTCGAAATATCCGTTATGGCGGGTGGTAGCTTCATACTTGTCGATGGCACGAAAAATAGCGTCGAATCCAGTCGTGCTGGATGTTCGATCACTGCCAAACTCATCATTTCCATCAAATTCCCGACCTCCACGAACCCCCTCATCTCCACGAACCCCCTCATCACCACCAACCTCCCGATCTGTAAGCCCCCCACCCTGCATCTCCTCCAGCGCCGAACAGGTATATACTTTCGGCGGCCAGCCCGATTCCGCCGGTGGAAACAGCGAAAGGGCATTCTCGTAGTTCCGTTTTGCAAGTTCCGCCGCCTTTCGGTTTCCCTCCTCCGCCTTGTTAATCGCAATGAGATCGGCCATTTCCATCACCCCGCGCTTCATACCCTGCAACTCATCCCCGGCACCGGGCAACATCAACAACAGAAAAAAATCGACCATCGAGTGCACCGTGGTTTCCGATTGCCCTACCCCTACCGTCTCCAGCAATATCCGATCAAACCCCGCCGCCTCACACAGCAACATCGTTTCCCGCGATGTTCGGGCCATCCCTCCCAGATTCCCGGACGCCGGACTTGGCCGGATAAACACCCGCTCGTGCGTTGCCATCTCCGGCATCCGCGTCTTGTCCCCCAAAATACTGCCCCGCGATCGGCTACTCGACGGATCCACGGCCAACACCGCGATTTTCTCCCCCCGATCCAGCCATCGTCGCCCAATCGCCTCGATAAACGTACTTTTCCCCACCCCCGGCACGCCCGTTATCCCAATCCTCATCGACCTTCCAGTCTGCGGCATCACCGCTTCCAGCACCGCCCGCCCCAACTGTCTTCGCTCCGGGTTCGTACTCTCCACCAGCGTAATCGCACGCGCCAAAAGCGTTCGATTCCCAGCCAGCACACCCTCCTTCAGCTCTTCAAACGTATACGATTTGCCCGTTTTTCGCTGGTAGTTCGGGTTGATGGGAGGAGATATGGGCCGATCCTCCTTGTTCATGGTGCCGAATCATTCTTGCCGGATTTTCCCGGAGAAGCGTCTGCGGAGTGCCTGCCATTCCCGCCATTCTCACTATCCACGCCACCCTCAGGGTGTCCACGATCTCCACGATCTCCACGATCTCCACGATCCTCATCTCCCTCATCAAGCACGCCACCCTCGGTTCCCATCAGCAGATGCAAAATTTCGATAGCCGCCTCGCTAATCACCGTACCAGGCCCGAACACCGCCGCCACCCCGCTCTCATACAAAAACGGATAGTCCTGATTCGGGATCACACCACCCACAATGACAATCATATCCTCCCGGCCCAGAGCCCGGAGTTCCTTCAGCAACGCAGGTACCAGCGTTTTGTGCCCGGCAGCCAAGCTCGACACCCCGATGATATGAACGTCATTCTCGACCGCCTGGCGGGCAGCCTCCTCCGGTGTCTGAAACAGTGGCCCGATGTCTACATCAAACCCAAGATCGGCAAAGCTAGTGGCGATGACCTTCGCTCCCCGGTCGTGCCCGTCCTGCCCCATTTTGGCCACCATGATGCGTGGTCGCCGCCCTTCCGTCGCGGCAAACCGGTCGGCTAGCTGGATAGCTTCTTCAAAACGGGGATCTTTTTTGATTTCGGAGGAGTACACGCCTGTGATCGATCGGGTTACGGCCTGGTACCGGCCAAATACACGCTCCATAGCATACGAAATTTCCCCAAGCGTTGCACGGACGCGCGCCGCCTCCACCGCAAGTGCCAGCAGATTCCCCTCGCCGGTTTTGCACGCCTCCGTAATCGCATCCAGAGTCCGCGATACATCCGCATCAACCCGAGTAGAACGGAGTGATGCAAGCCGCCGAAGTTGCGACTGCCGTACTTTTTCGTTGTCGACCTCGAGGATGTCGATCGGTTGCTCCTCTCCGGTGCGAAACACGTTTACCCCCACAAGTTTCTCCCGTCCGCTGTCGATGCGTGCCTGTTTGCGGGCTGCTGCCTCTTCGATCCGCATTTTGGGTAAACCGCTTTCAATTGCCGCTGCCATGCCGCCCATCTCCTCGACCTCGTGAATGAGTGCACCTGCTTTTCGGACGAGCTGATCAGTTAAGTACTCGACGTACCACGAACCGGCCCATGGGTCGACCGCATGGGTTATTCCGGTCTCTTTTTGCAGGTAGAGCTGCGTGTTTCGGGCAATGCGTGCAGAGAAATCGGTGGGTAGCGCGATCGCTTCGTCGAGGGCGTTGGTGTGAAGCGACTGCGTGCCTCCAAGCACCGCTGCCAGTGCCTCGATCGTGGTTCGTGCGACGTTGTTGAACGGATCCTGCTCGGTAAGGCTGTATCCGGAGGTTTGCGAATGGGTCCGGAGCGACATCGACCGCGGGTTCTTCGGATCGAACGGTTTCATGAGCGCCGCCCATAGCAGCCGCCCCGCCCGCAGTTTGGCGATCTCCATAAAATGATTCATCCCGATACCCCAGAAAAAGGAGATTCGAGGCGCAAACGAGTCCACCTCCAGCCCGGCCCGAATCCCCTCGCGCACATATTCCACCGCATCGGCCAGCGTGTACGCCAGCTCGAGATCCGCCGTCGCCCCCGCCTCGTGCATGTGATATCCACTTACGCTAATCGAATTAAAACGCGGCATCCGCTCCGAGGTGTACCGGAAGATATCCCCAATCAGTTTCATGGAGGGTTTGGGCGGGTAGATGTACGTATTCCGCACCATGAACTCCTTCAGAATGTCGTTTTGGATCGTCCCGGACAGCTTTTCCGGTGGCACCCCCTGCTCCTCCGCCGCCACAATATAAAAAGCCATCACCGGGATCACCGCCCCGTTCATCGTCATCGATACCGACATGCTATCCAGCGGAATTTGATCGAATAAAATCTTCATATCCTCCACCGTATCGATCGCCACGCCCGCCTTCCCGACATCACCCGTCACTCGCGGATGATCGGAATCATAGCCCCGATGCGTCGCCAGGTCGAACGCCACAGACAACCCTTTTTGCCCGGCGGCCAAGTTCCGGCGATAGAACGCATTGCTCTCCTCAGCGGTCGAAAACCCTGCGTACTGCCGGATCGTCCAGGGCCGGGTGGTGTACATCGATGCGTACGGCCCGCGCAAAAATGGTGGGATGCCCGCTGCGTAGTCTAGATGGCCGGGTGCGAGATGCCCAGGTCCAAGATGGCCGGGTGCAAACTCAGCATCACCGCCCCAGCCTTTGAATGTTCGCGGTACGGAAATCTGCTCCGGCGTTTCCCACACCTTTTTGTTTTCTTGTTCGCTTTCTTGTT
>PZPG01000007.1:12174-12580 GCA_003045995.1 Bacteroidota bacterium | reverse complement strand
CTCAACCGATGCCTGCCTGTTCGCTTTTGCGCGTTCCAAAAGCGTATCAAAATCCACCGAAAGCAGGTCCGATCGTTTCATCGTTGCTCCTCCAGATAGGTTTCAGTGTCAATGCGTTGCGTTTTCCCCTCCGCCAGATCCTTCAAGCGGTTCGTGCGTGCTTGCCGGATCTCCCGGCTCACATGTCCTTGCATCAACCCGTGCAAAAACCCGCCTTGGCGCTCCCACTCCTGAAACTGTTCCCACGCCTTTCGCGCCAGTTGATCGTGCAGTTCTTCGAGGTAGTAGCATCCGGCCGTTGGGTTCGAGACGTTGCCAAGATGAGACTCGAGGGTGAGCAGGTGATGAATGTTGCGTGCCATTCTCCGGGAGAAGGACGATGGAGGTGAGGCTGGGGGTGAGGATG
>PZPG01000007.1:0-11699 GCA_003045995.1 Bacteroidota bacterium | reverse complement strand
GGTTGGGTTTGGCGAACCGGTTGGGGATGCGCCAGTATCAGCTATTCGTAGAAGGATTTCGTTGAGTGCGCCCAGCGTTGCTGCCAGTTCTTGTACAAGCGTCGCCCCGGCCTCATGATAGGCAGTAGCATCAATTTCGATGCAATCCTCTGTTGGCAGGGAGTCGAAAATGGGCACGGTATCGGACCCTGCCTCAAATTCATAGCGAGAAAACCACCGGGCCAAGGGGTCGGCGGGATGGATCTCATCTACCCACTCACAATGGCTGGTTTGGTCGTTATGGTCGGTTTGGTCGTTATGATTGGCTCGGCCGTAATGCTTGTTTTGGTCATCATGGCTGGTTTGGCTGTTGGTTCTCCCATCAACCCGTTTCTGATACCGGTAAAAGGGGAGCAGATCAAATCCCTCCTCGGAGGACCAGCGTAGCACTTCCCGCCAATCGGCCCCTTTCAAATCTTTGGTTAATACAGCCTCCCATGCTTCATCCGAAGTTGGCGGAAACTGTTGGCGAAGGAAGCGTATGGGGTCTTTCATCTCATTAAGATACTAAAAACGGGTGGAAGTTTTGGGCAGAAGTTTCTGACATTTTGCGTCAAATGTACTATCTTCATCGTGTCGAAAACATCGGTTTTCGCCACAATATCATTCAGAAAATCACTTGGGGAATCACTCGGGAGATCACTCGATCATTTACTTGGGAACCGGGCTACATTGGAGCTGCCCGAATTGCAAACAGGGGTACCAAGGAGCTGGCTGCCTCTCGCATCAACCCGTGAAAATGTGATTCTTCTTTTCCTATATTTATTAACGATGTAACCCAGATAGACATGAGCGACAAACACCTTCCCCTAACCCATTTTACCGAAGACGAACAGATGCTGCAGGAGGCTGCCGCGGATTTTTCCCGGACGGTGATTCAGCCGCTCGTGCACCCGATGGAGGAGAACGCAAAGCTAGATCCGGAGCTGATTCGGCAGTTTTTTGAGATGGGATTGATGGGGATCGAGATTCCGGAGGCGTATGGCGGGGGTGGCGGAACGTTTATGATGAGTATTCTGGCCATCGAGCAGATTTCGAAGGTGGATGCGTCGGTGGGTGTATTTATGGATGTGCAGAATACTCTGGTGAACAATGCTTTTTTACGATGGGGTTCGGAGGCGGTGAAGGAGAAGTTTTTACCCCAGCTGGCAGCCGAAAAAGTGGGTGCCTATGCGCTGTCCGAGGCAGGTTCGGGAAGTGATGCGTTTGCCCTCAAGTGCCTGGCACGGGAGGATGGCGATGCGTATGTGCTGAACGGGGCAAAGCTATGGATTACCAACGCGATGGAGGCGGACATTTTTCTGGTGTTTGCCAATGTGGATCCGCAGGCAGGGTATAAAGGCATCACCGCGTTCATTGTGGAGCGGGGGATGGATGGGTTTTCTGTGTCGAAAAAGGAGAATAAGCTGGGGATTCGGGCAAGCTCGACCTGCGAGATTTTGCTGGAGGATGTGCGGGTGCCCAAGAGTCAGATCCTCGGCGAGGTTGGCAAGGGGTACAAAGTGGCGATCGAGACGCTGAATGAGGGCCGGATTGGGATTGGGGCACAGATGCTTGGGATCGCCCAGGCTTCGTTGGATGCGGCTATCGCCTACACCAAGGAGCGGAAGCAGTTTGGGAAATCGGTAGCAGATTTTCAGGGGGTGCAGTTTCAGCTGGCCCGGATGGCAACGGAACTGGAAACCGCGCGGTTGCTGGTGTATCAATGTGCACGGCTGAAGGACGCGGGACAGCCGTTTTTAAAGGAGGCCGCGATGGCGAAGCTTTACAGCGCAGAGGTGGCCGAGCGGCTCAGCTCCATGGCGGTGGATCTTTTTGGAGGGTACGGTTATGTGAAAGAGTACCCGGTCGAGAAATATTACCGCGACGCCAAAATTGGAAAAATCTACGAGGGAACATCCAATATGCAACTGCAGACCATTGCTAAATTGATCCTGAAATAGAGCCTAATTACGTTTTTTACACAAGGAGAAACCGGTATTGCAAACAGCCTGCAGGAATGACCGGAATGAATTGAACAAATGGTCTGAAAGCGATAAATTCTGCCTTGAAAATGGATGGAGTAATCCACAACGGAAACTGCACATTGAGCTGAAGAAAGCCTCGCTGCGGGTGACAATCAATCCGTGGATTGCATCAAAAACCGAGAAGCATTTCAATTCATGGAGAAATCGATACAGGAACTACTGAAAGAGTACAGTAAAGACGAACAGGCGGCTCAAACATTACAGAAGCTGATCCACGAAATCACAGAGGAACGGGATCAGGCAAGAGAGCATCTCAGGCTTCTGGAACAGGCCATCGCATCGGATTACGATTCGATCCTTATTACCGGACTAGGGATGGACCGGCCGGGCCCGGAGATCGTGTACGTGAACGATGGATTTACCCGCATGACCGGCTTTACAAAAGAGGAAGCGATCGGGCAGACCCCGCGCATCCTGCAAGGTGAGAAAACCGATCCTGCCGTGCTAAAAAAATTACGGGAGCGCCTCCAGGAGGGGAAATCGTTTTTTGGACATACCGTCAACTATCGAAAAGACGGATCGGAATTTATTAACCAGTGGGATATTCATCCGCTCACCAATGAGGAGGGTGAAATCACGCATTGGGTATCTTATCAGCACGACATCACCGAGCGAAAATCCCTGGAAAAGGATTTTATAGAGACCGGACTGGAGTTTGATGAGCTGACGGAAGAGACGAAAAAAACGCTCATCGATCTGGATGAACAGGGCAATATCGTTACGGCGAACAAGTTGTTCAGAGACCTTATTGGGTACGATCCCGAGGAGCTGAAGTCCCGCAAGTTTTGGGAACTTATGGCCGATCCGTTTGTTGAGACCTACCGCCACAAGTTTGACCAGTTCAAGCCGGGCGATTTTGACGACCGGTCGATGGAAGCCTCGATCCTCACAAAAAGAGGTGGAACCATTGATGTAAAGATGGAGGCCAGGCTCGTTCAGATGCCGGAGCAGCGGCTGGTTCGAATCACCTTTCAGAACCGCTCCTTGCAGAAGCGAATTGCAGATCTGCTTACCCGAAAAGCCAAGGAGGCGATCGCAGTGGCGGGTGGCGCGGCGGAGGCGAAGGAGTTTCGGTATAAACTTTTGCCAAACGATGACGGAACGTTTCATCTGGAGTATGTTTCCGACAATTATAACGCCGTTACCGGACTCGATGCGCCAGCTCCGGGACCGTTTGATCCGCGCGAGTGGATTCATGAGGACGACTACGAATCGTGGAAGGAATTTTTGCACGGGGTGATGGAAGGGCGTTCATTGACCCTGCAATACCGATTGAAAGGTACGGGGAGTGCAGGAGATGCTGGAAGTGCCGGAGATGCGGGTGAGGCCGGAGATGCGGGTGACGATATCCCAGCACACGGCTCAGAGGTGATCGACTACGCCAAGCCGGAAATGGACGAGACCCATTCTCGTGTGATTGCGATCCGTGGTGTGATATCGAAGGAGATTGCGTCCGAGAAGCGATCGTGAATGAACCGGAACTGATTTTTCCGGATGTATAGCCTCGGGCAATCTGTAGAAAGAAAGAGGACAAAACGAACGAAATGACCATCGAAGAGAAACAGGAGCGGATCATACGGGAGTTTTCCATACTGCCAGACTGGCAAGAGCGATACAAGTATATCATCAAACTAGGTACAAAGTTGCCAGAGATGGATGAAGCAGACCATACCGAGGAGAATCTCGTTCGGGGTTGTCAGTCGCAGGTGTGGCTCACCACGGAACAGGATGGTGACCGCATTGTGTTTCACGCAGACAGTGATGCAAATATCACCAAAGGGCTGGTGGCGTTGTTGGTTCGTGTGTACTCCGGAGAGACACCGGAAACCATTCTTGCGACCTCACCCGATTTTATCCGAAAAATTGGTATGCAGGAGCATCTTTCGCCCACCCGGGCAAACGGTTTGGCAGCCATGGTAAAGCAAATGAAAATTTATGCCATGGCGTATCAAAGTAAATTTGCGGCCGAACAGACCGATTCATCCGAGTAGCGAATCCCATCAACCCGAACCAACCCACCCCGAACCAACCCACCCCGATCAAACTTACATCAACAAAATAGAACCAATCAAAACGTAGACGAACCCTTATGAAATCTTTGAAAACACAAATTTTACTGATTGTTGCCCTTGTGGTGACGGCCGGAGCAGCGCTTTATTTTGGATTGAGTGGTAATTCGACCCCAGCGGAGCCACAAAAAGTGGTGCTCATTAAGTACAGCGATTATCAGTGCCCGGCGTGTAAGTTTTACCATGGCATCAATGAGCAGCTGAAAGAGGAGTTTGGCGATATGGTGGAGTTTCAGTATCGCTATTTTCCGCTGGATGGGTTTGAGTTTAGTCGGGATGCAGCGTACTCGGTGGAAGCAGCCAAGCGTCAGGGCAAGTTCCAGGAGATGCACAATCGCATTTTTGACACGCAAGAGCAGTGGTCAAAGGGGGATGCGATGACCTATTTCCGTTCATTCGCGGAGGAGTTTGAGTTGGATATGGAGCAGTTTGAGGCCGATATTGTGAATCCTGAGGTGATGGAGGAGGTTGCGCGGCAGCGGACAGAGGGTCGCCGGCGGTTGGTGAATGCAACACCGACCTACTTTATTAACGGGCAGAAATTGCAGCAGCTACCGCAAGGTCTCGAGCAGTTCCGGTCGATTGTGGAGTTGTATATGTATCGCTCCGATCGATGATCTACGAATTTTTAGGCCGATCGCCACAGTTTGATGAAACAGTTTTTGTAGCACCCAGTGCGGATATCATTGGTGATGTGGTGCTTGGGGAGGAGAGTTCGGTGTGGTTCAATGCTACGGTTCGGGGGGATGTGAATTTTATTCGGATTGGAGATCGGACGAATATTCAGGACAATGCGTGTGTGCATGTGATGCATAAGACTGGGCCGACTGTGATTGGCAACGATGTGACGATTGGGCACAATGCGATGGTGCACGGCTGTACGGTGGGGGATCGCGTGTTGATTGGAATTCATGCGACGGTGCTGGATGAAGCGGTGATCGAGTCGGATGTGATTGTGGCGGCGGGGTCGCTGGTACCGCCGGGCAAACGGCTGGAGTCTGGGTATATGTACATGGGCAGCCCGGTAAAACAAGTACGGAAGCTGTCGGACGAGGAGATCGCTTCCATCCGCGGGTATGCAACGAATTACGTGTCGTACATTCGGGCGTACCAGCGTCGAGATACCTATGAGGTAAATCCCTGGTATGATGTAGGGGATGTGGGAAGTGCCGGGGATAAAAGTGCGGCACCATCCCGGGATGGGAGTTGATTCTGAATGGCGGGCCTATATCTGCATATTCCATTCTGTAAACAGGCCTGTAGTTATTGCGATTTCTATTTTGTGACGCAGCAGGATCGTATTCCTGCATTTGTGGATGGGTTGATTCGTGAGATTCGGCAGGCGGGAGAAATTCATCAGGCATTGGTAGTCCAAGAGAAGGGGCATGTGCATGAGACGAAGGGACAGGTCCACGAGAATGGAGAAATTCACCAGGCGCAGGAGAGTTTGCAAACCGTTCGGACCATCTATCTTGGCGGCGGAACCCCATCACTCCTAAGCATTGGTCAACTAGAGCAGATTTTCCGCGCTCTCGACGATACATTTGATCTTCAACCGGAAGAGGTGACAATCGAGATGAATCCCGACGATGCCGACCTCTCACGCCTTCGCGCATGGAAAGAACTTGGCATCAACCGAGTGAGCATGGGCATCCAGTCATTTGATGACGGGTTACTGCAGGCCATGCACCGGGCGCACACATGCCAGGAAGCCCTCGACGCGCTTAATCTACTTGAAAAATCCGGTTTCGAACGCTTCACAGCCGATCTTATCTACGGCAACCCGGGTCAAACCATCGCCATGCTGGACGCCGACCTCCGCCAGATGCTCGCCTTCTCCCCGCCACACATTTCCGCGTATGCGCTCATGGTGGAACAAGGAACACGCCTCGGCAAGCAGGTGGAACTAGGCCGGGTAACCGTGCCGGACGATGAACAGGTCGCTACACACTTCCGCCATGTTCAGGAACGTCTCGGCGAGGCCGGGTATCTGCAGTATGAAGTCAGCAATTTTGCCCTCCCGGGATGCGAGGCGCTTCACAATACAAACTACTGGCGCCACGTAGACTATCTGGGGTTTGGCCCGTCTGCCCACTCCTTTCTTTGGCCTCGGGGTGATGGGAGAGCCCTCCAGTCCTCGGATTCTCTTGCGCAATCCACACTGGCACCTCCAGATCGCGCGAAATACGACTCTCATGCATCCAACACTTCCGCAGTGAACTCTGCTGCTATTACCGACCTTGCCACAACCGCCCCTAACACACCCAAACAAAACGTGGCCATTCGCTGGCAGAATATCCGGGATCTTCGGGCGTACCTAGAGGCAGAGAAACCAGCAGATCGGATCGAATCACAGGAGTGGCTTGGCCTGCCCGAACTTGCCGAAGAGCGAATTACCCTTGGTCTTCGGATGCAGGAGGGGGTGCATGGGCGTCAACTCAAGGAGCAGTACGGCTACACATTCGGGGAGCGGCAACTCGACTGGATCTCTCTGCAATCTTCATTGGGCACCTTTGCATGGGATCCCGACAAAGAGAGGCTCTGCCTCACACAGGAGGGACTATCCCTGGCCGATCACCTCACGGCGAAGTTGCTAAGTTTGCACTGAAGTACTTGTCTTGTATTTCTGTGGCTTGATGTCTACTTCAGGTGCTTCTCATTCAGATGCTTCTCAAAAAATCGGTAGATCCGAGTATATTCATCCAGCCAGGAGGTGGGCTCGGTAAAGCCGTGGCGCTCGGACGGGTATACCATGAGTTCAAAATCTTTGTCGCCGGCGCGTATGAGCTCGTCTGTATACTGCATGGCATCCTGGAAGCCCACGTTGTCATCAATCAACCCGTGTAATAAAAGAACCGGGGCCTTGATATCGGAAACGTACGTGAGCGGGGAGCTTCGGTCGTAATGATCGGGTACCACATCCGGATCCCCGAGGCGGGGTAGTGTATACCAGGGGTTTGCGTAGTAATAGTTTCTCCAGTTGGTCACTTTTCGAAGGGCGGCAGCGGCATGGAAACGATCCGGTTCCACTGAGGCAGCGTAGAGTGCCATAAAACCACCGTAACTGCCACCATAGATTCCTACACGGCTAAGGTCGGCGGCGCCATTGGTATGCTCTTTCAGCCAATCGAGTCCATCCACGATATCCTCGGTTTCGTACTTACCCATCCAGTTGGTGACATCCTCCCGGAATTTGCGACCGTAGCCGGTACTGTGGCGGTAATCCACCTCGAGTACAATGTAGCCCTGATGCGTGAGGAATTGATGGAACATGTACTCCCGCCAGTAGCTGTTGGACCAACCTTTGAAGACATTCTGAAGGGACCCGGCGCCATGTACGAATACGACAACGGGGTAGGTATCGTTTTCGGCGTCGTTTATGTCATCGGCGTCGGATATGTCTTCAGCGTCGTTTTGTTTCTCGTACCCGTCCGGATAGAGTACGGAGACTGCCAGGGATGTACTGCCGTCCCGAGAGGGGATGCGGACATATTCTTCCTGCTGCCAATCGACATTGTAAAAGGAGTCGGGCACGGAGTAGGTGAGTTGAATTTCTTCGTTGGTTGTGCGCGAATCCGCGGTGATGTCGAGACGGTACAGGTCGTACGGTTGGTTGAAATAGGTTTTGGCGTAGACTACCGATCGCTTGTCGGGAGTGAGCTGAAACTGATACCGGTAGCCCTCCTCACTAGTTAACGGAGTATGGGTAACGGTTGCGGTCGCATCTTCTGCACGACTGTTTGCACCCGCAGAACGCTCTCCCATCACCCCGTGGAACAGATGTACCTCCCCATAGTCGGCCTCATTCGTGGCGTAAACAAACTCCCGCTCGCCCGACCATGCAAACCACGTTACTTCGAAGGCGCCGTCGGTGAGTTGCTCTACCGGAACGGCAGTACGTTCTAAGGAAGTACGTTCCGCGCCATTGCCATTTGCAACTCCGTCTGCTCTCCCATCTGCACTGCCATCTGCACTCCCATCTTCACCCAAATCAGACTCCGCATCCGGTGCTGCCCCGGCCAAATCCGCCAGATACAGATGATTCCACCCACTCTGCTCCGAGCGAAACAGCAGCAGATCCCCATCCGGTGCAAACTCCATATCGTAATCGTACAGCCATCCCTCCGTGCGATCCTCAAAGAGCGTCATCCGCGCCCCGCTCTCCGGATGAAACACCACAATCTCACGCTCCTTCAGCGCAGCATCTGCATAATCCATCGCTACAAACGACCCAGTGGCAGAACCGGTTGCCGATGAGCGATGAACGCCTGTTGCAAGAGTATCCATCCGAGGTGAATCCAGATGCGCCACCAACAGCGTCACCTCCGGAATCCCGCGCCGAGACTCCCCAGGAATCACAAAATCATCCACATACTCCGGAAAGTACACGGTCCGCGCCCCCGAAAAATCGGTTTGCCGCAATATCAAGTATCGGTTCCCCGCCCAGTCTTCGATCGTGAACGAAGGCTCCCCCGCCGAGCGCCGTGTCACCTGATGCAAACTACCCTCCGTAAGATCGTATACCCATGCATCTCCCTCCCGCGTAAATGCTATCTTGCTGCTGTCATGCGACCATGTCAAAGAACCGATGCCCGCCCGTGAAGACAGCACCGTCCGCCGGTTCGTCCCATCAATCCGAGAAAGAACCAACTTGTGTTGCTCTCCTGCCTCGCGAATCCATGCAATCTGTGACATATCCGGTGCATGAACAGGGCGGAGCACATCACGTCCAAGCGTATCGGCAACACCCACAGGCCTCGGGTCCGACAAACTCACCCGGTACAGTCCGGTTTCGGTGTGGGCAGAATCATTCCACGCAATCATCATGGAATCCGCACCAGCCGTGAAACCGCGAAAAGAAGGCCGCACCCCCGGTAAAATCGGTTCCAGAAAAATAGATTCGAGAGTCAGCTGGCTGGATTGGGTTTGGGGTCGGGTTGATGCGGATCGATCTGCGCCTGTGGAACCTGGATCGGCTTGCCGGGCTTGCGTGGGAACAGTTATGAGCATGAAGCACAGAAAGGCAAATGTGTTTATAAGGGCGCTGGGCAGACTAGAGCTGAACAGGGTTGAGTTGCACTGGCCGGAGTTGGTCCGAGTAGAGTTAGATATGGTCGAGCGGATGGATGGGATGGGCATTATGGAATCGCAGGGTTGTTTTGGGTTGAATAAACATCTGGGAAAAACAGACGAAGTAGCAAAATACAATAGTTTTAACAAAACTGCGCCTGAATAAGCCTTACACTTAGCGAGCAACCCGATTCCAAAGGGCGGTTGTGTGACGAGATCTTCTTAACGGGGGACGGATTATTGGGGGACGGAAAGCTCGACTTTTCCTGGAACGACTTCAAGTGTGAGAGAGCGGATGGTTGATCCAAGGTGCTCTCCGTCTGCATGTACGTGGAGGGGATTGCGTGATTGGATGGTGAGGCTTTGAAAGGGCCTCAGTTTGTATTGGGGAATGGTTGGCGGCGCACCGTTTTTGAATTTTGGCAACGTGAGCAGAAGTTTCGGAAAGGGCAAGTGGCTCAATGTTGCGAGTTCGAGGCGGCCGTCGAACAGTTCGGAATCCGGAGACAAGTGAAAGCTTCCACCCTCAATTTTGCCGTTGCAGATCGTGGCCATCAGCAAATCCTCGCGAATCTCCTTTCCGTCGAGGTGAAGGGTCATGGAGGAAACTTTGCTGCGGAGGGCTGCAAGTATGGCCCCGACGGTATAGCGCGCAGTGCCGGGCCGGATTTTTCCTTTGTGAGCATAGTAGTTAGCCATACCGTCCAGCCCCAGGCCGATTGTATTCACTGCCCAACCGCTCACATCGCCGCTAATTTTCACGAGATCCAGCGAGCGGGTAGTGCCATCCAGCCACATATCGAAGTGATCCGAGAGTTTGGAGGGAAGATTGCAGGATTTCACAAAATCGTTTCCGGAACCCAGTGGCAATACACCAAATGGAACTCCGGAATCGGCAAACTGATTGATGACGCGATGAATGGTTCCGTCACCGCCGCAGGCAACGATCATGTCGTACTCTTTTTCCTGGCCGTGGGACAACTCCGAGACGATTCCCTGATTGTTCGTTAGGAAAAGGGATACGTGATCCCATCGTTTTTGGGCTGATCGCCAGATCCACTCGATCTGGTCGTGGGCCTTCCCGCTCGCTGCCTTGGGGTTCACGACAAAGCAGATTTTTTCTACTGTTTTTTTATTCATTTAAAGTGTACTAATGTGTGAAGGTTTCAACCTCAGTTCACACTTCTCTTATTTACTATTTTGTTTTTTATGCGATACGGATCTGTTTATTGATCTACAGTAAGAACCAAAGTGTCATAGAAATGATGAATTTTATGATGAAACACGTATTTCGGACAAAGGTACAAAAAAATTGGAATGGTTAAAGACAACTTTTTGGCTACCAACTCGATTCAGAGGGTTTTTCTTATTACAGCGGGTCTACACAATCCGGATGAAAATGTGTATCTTTATAACCTTTTATCAACCCGTATCAACCTGAATCATAATCATTTCGCGTAAAGCACCGCGTAAAGCAACCTGGTAACCTCTGAAATAGTCCAAGCAATGACCTACGAAGTTTTACTCTATTATCTGTTCTCTCCGATCGAAAATCCCCAGCAATTTTGCGACGAACACAAGGAATTTCTAAAGGAACTCGACGTGCTAGGGCGAGTGTATGTAAGCAGCGAAGGGCTAAACGGCACAGTGGCGGGGACGCCGGAGCAGATGGAGACCTACCGTGAGTATGTTCGGAGCTTACCCGGGTTTGCAGAGATTGAGTTTAAGACGGATCGATGCGACACTCTACCGTTTCCAAAACTAACCTGCAAAGTGCGGGAGGAGATTGTGGCGCTACATGTAGATGGACTGGATCCGGCAGAAGGTGGCCGTCATCTTCAGCCATGCGAGTGGCGCAACGTGATGGAGAGCGGCGAGGAGTACGTGATGATCGACGTACGAAACAATTACGAATCAGAGGTAGGGCACTTTGAGGGAGCGGTTCGACCGGATGTTCGCAATTTTTACGATTTCCCGCAGTGGCTTGATGAGGCGGATATTCCGAAAGACAAAAAAGTGCTGATGTACTGCACGGGCGGGATCCGATGCGAGAAGTTTTCGGTACTGATGAAGCAGAAGGGCTGGGAGGATGTAAACCAGCTACACGGTGGAATTTTGAACTACGCGAAAGAGGAGGGAGGCGAGCATTTTCGCGGGAAATGTTTTGTATTTGATGATCGGCTGGTGGTACCGGTAAACCCTTCGGATCTGGGACCTGTGGCCCATTGCTCTATCACCGGCAAGCCAGCCGACACGTACCTAAATTGCGCCAATATGGAGTGCAACAAGCTGTTTATATGCTCGGAGGAGGGTGCGCGCCAGATGGAAGGATGCTGTAGCGAGGCATGCATGGAAAGTGAGTACCGCCGGCCGTTCGATGAGGAGGATTCGTTCCGGCCGTTTCGGAAATGGTACAACTATTTTGGTGAGGAGTTCAAGGAGCGGGAAACCGGTTATTCGGGTTGATGGGAGAGCTTCTTGCCTGATATCGCAT
>PZPG01000026.1 GCA_003045995.1 Bacteroidota bacterium | reverse complement strand
CGGAGCTGATGCTTACATCCACACTGCCGGTGTAGGTGCCACCGGCTGGGTCAAAGACCGGAGTGGCAGCGACGGGTGTTTCAACGGGAGGTTCATTTCCCGTAGGCGTTAAAAGCATCACAAAGCCATTGGCCAGAAGAGGACTGGCTATAGAAGGTGTAAAACTTCCACCCAGTGTGGAGAGATCCACACTGTAGATAGCTCCCCCAAAGGTATCAGTAACCGTGATGGAAGCAACGGTTTCAGCAAGATTGGTGTCCCAAGTAAGTGTGATTGGAGATGTAGCGGAACTGCCGGCCACATATTCGAAATTGAAAGTTTTTTGTGTTAAAGCATTGTCCTGATATTTGGCAAAATAGGAGGTTCCGTTAACCTTAACTCGTGCATCGAATGCACCGTCGGGTGGAGCAGGCGGTGCCAGTTGATCAAGACCCGATACGAAGTCAGTGGATGAACCATTGGGATCAACACCCACGGTGAGGTCGATGGATGCAACTCCATCACCAACGGTGAAGGGTATTCCAAAAGATAAATCCTGAGAGAATGAGGGATTAACTAGTAGAGTACTGAATAAAATGGGCAGTAACAGGTAGAATTTTCTCATCTGAGTATGTAGGATTTGATTGATGGTATGTAATTAATAAAAGTCAATGCAAAATGTTAGGCTTTTCTGGCGAGATAGGTCTCGTAGCTGATTATTAGTATGTTAAACTGTGGTAATTATGGCAATCTAGACTCACAAATGTTATCTTTCAAATATATATAAAAAATAAAAGTAGCAATGATATAAATAAAAATAATGATGGCTTTTGATAAGGTGATTTTTCGAGGATCATAAGTGCATTCATTCTAGAATCAAAAGTATCTTTACACGCCAATCTAATCGTGAGATTTCTACACAAATATTATTTGAATTCAAATTAAGAGTAAAAAAGTCTCAAGATAGTGAGAGTCTTGTGGTATTTAAGCGGTTCGATTATCAAATCGAATATAACAAATTGTTGCAATATTGCAACATTCAGTTTGTGAGGATTGACTGATTTAATCCAATGATAACAAAACTGGCTGGTACTAAGCATACTGCAAAAAAAAAGCACTTGGAAGACCTGCAACAGATCAAGCCAAGTGCTTTTGTGCTTACTTAATTTGCTTTGCTAAAAAAGTATGTCTTTACCCAGAAGTAATCTGTCTATACCATGGGTTGTGGATGCACACGTTTATTTTAGCAAAGTTAATTTTCGAGTTTGAACAAAGTTACCTGCCTGAATGCGATAGATGTACATTCCGCTTGACAGGTTGCTTGCGTCAAAATTCACCGTGTGATACCCTGCATTTCGGTTTTCATTTACAAGCATTGCAACTTTCTGCCCTAGCATGGTGTAAACTTCCAAGGTTACATCTGAAGCTTCGGGCAAACCGAATTGGATGGATGTCGCTGGGTTGAATGGATTCGGATAGTTCTGGCTTAATGTAAACGTTTCCGGAGTTTCTGAACCGCCGAGTTCTGTCGCTTCAATCTGAAACCCGTCTGCACCCAAAGGCAACTCAACAGTTTCACCGACAAATACGGTTTGTTCTGCCACTTTCTTGTTGTCTGAAAAAACAGAAAGTGTGTAGTTACCGGAGCCTTCTATCTGGATTCGAACCGGGTCTTGGCTCTGCATCAGTTCTACAAAAGCCGATTCTGTATCTGTGATCCATCGGTTTCCACCAAGTCGCGCATCAAAACTGCCAGAGGGAGGCGCTGGAGGGAGGGTTACCTGCAGTGGGTGCAGATCCTGGCTGATGGTTCCGCCAAAGTAGAGTTCCTGTGTGTGAAGCTCACCAGACTGAACAACAATTCGATGAAATTCATCCAGTGGGAGGGAACCTCTGAAATCTGCGGTTTCGGAGGAAAGTCCCGCACTACTCGAGATAGATACACTTCCCGCAGCGCTGGTAGCAACCCAATAACCTGCACCTGGAGTTAACTCCGATGTTACATTGTAACTACCGTTGAAGCCATAGAGCGTTCCCGGCAGTACAATGGAATTATCGTCCACGAGGGTTGCCGTTGCCGTAACACTACCGATCATGTTCCAGTCTACATCTAGATCGACAGTCTGAGTTTCGATACCGGTTCCAGAAAATGTGACTTCCGAGTCTGCCGACATATTCACCCAATACCCTTCACCGGCTGAGAGAGTATTGTATTGTTGGTAGGTGCCGTCAAACCCATAGAGTGTTCCATCCAGTGCATTCGGAAACAATTCTGAGTAATTGCTGTGATCCTGTGTTAGAGGCAAACTTACCATATTCCAACCTGTGGAATAGTTGGCAACCACCTCATCCGTTGTTGCTGGTTCGTTGTCATCAAAGTAGACTGTGGGAATTGTCTGATCAACATTGGCCGCACCAAGAGTTGCAGTTCGGTTCCCAATGGCATCCTCCCACTGACCTGCATCCAGATTGGTGGAGTCTGCATAGAAGAATTTATACTGAATGGTTGAGCCTTCCGCGCCCATCACAGGAATGGTTACATCATACACCTCATCCCAATTATCGTCTGCCAGTAGTGTGGTGCCCCAGTCGTTGAATGATCCCCGAACGTATACGGATTGAGTGGATGCGTCGAAGGCATCGGTATTGCTCATGTTCACGGAAAAGGAGACATTTCTTTCGTCTGGTGATACGGGATCCTCTTCCGTTTGGATGTAGAGCGTACCGGAATAGAAGACATTCTTAGTGTTGTCATCTTTGGGCTCTTCTCTTTCGAGAACAAGAAGGGTTGCACCCCAATCAATCGTGGTTGGTTTATCTTCGTTGAAAAAGTCGAAGGCTAAATCAGCCCCACCTAGTCCATAGTCCGGTGGAGTTGGGAAGTCTAGATCTTCGAATTTCCATACTGCAGTGTCCAGGGTATATCCTCCCGTCGGCCAGACGGAGGTACCATCGACTACTAAGTCGGGCTGTGCGTATCGATAGTAACGACGCCCTGCGTTGAAACCACCGCCATTCTGAACGCGGTTTCCGTTTTCACCAACGTACGCGATTGTGAATCCAAAATGGTTTTCTGCAGGAAGAGCTAGATCAAGGGTTAGCTCGTACATATTATCTTGACCGGTTGGTTCAAATCGAACACGTTCAAGAACATCTTCATTGCCCGGATTGAAAATGGGCTGATTGTCCCCAATAGGAATTCCTTGTGTGAGGCCCAAGATGGGAGTTTCAAGCATAAGGTAAACGGAGTCTTCTGCCGGGTTAAATGGCTGAGCTGCATAGTTTAGAGCTTCCGTCATATCCAGCTTAAATGTTACAGGATAGGTTGTAGACCCTGTTCCATCAGATGTAATGAGTGCTTCTTGGGGGATACTATTATAGTAGGCAGTGGTTGTGCCAAAATCCCCTGTCGCAGACTGGCTTGTTCCTTCTGTAAGCGAATAGGTACGATCGGCCCCTCCTGTGGATCCTGGTTCTTCCCATCCGTTATTTGCCGTCAGATTTGGAATATAGTTAGGGCTTTCAGGATCGAATCGGCTGTCGTCCCAATTGATGAAATATTTATAGGCGACCGAAGAACCAACTTCACCCGTGATTTCCTGGGTACTTTTCCAGACATCTTCGATCTCATCGTAGGTCATTGAGGTTGATGTATCCCATCCATTGAATCCACCTGGCACAGCTACAAAATCGCCGACGGCACGGTTGAAGTATCCTAGACCTTCAAGCAATCCAACGCTGACTTTGAATTCTACATCTGCGGTGACAACAGTACCCGTTGGTGGGGGAGTGTCGCTAAAAAATACCCATCGAAGGGTGCTGTCGGCTGCAGGGGTGTTTACAAATCGGTCAGGCGTTGATTCCCAATTGATTTCAGCTCCTTTGTCAATGACAAATTTATGTGCAACCACGCCGGTTTCAGCGTTGATTTGTCCACGAACCCCTACAATATGATTCGCATTGGTCGTGTCGAGTACGTTGGTTTCAATGAGGTTACCAACATTTACGCGAAAATGAAGAGCGACTTCTCCCTCCTCACTGGCACCATAGGTGAAGGGAGCTACGCGACCCTGTCCTGGGGTTGCATAGTAAATAACATCGGTTCGAATATCTTCCGATGCATCGGTGGGTACAGTATATAGATTATTGTCGCCAGTTTCCCATCCTCCGTCGAATCCAAGTCCTAGCTCCGTAGTAGAACCAACCCAAAATTTATAAGTGACTTCATCACCTGGATTCAAAGTAAGGTCCAATTCCCAGTAATCACCACCTACGTTGGTTGCTTGCTTGGATGTGGAGCCCCAGTTGATTTCACCTGTATCATCTCCATTTATTACACCCCTCATCTGAACAACATGATTTTCTGTGAGGGTGTCGGCAACGGTAGACGTATTCACTACAAACGTTACATTGATGGGTTCATCCTGGGCATGTGTAATGGAACTAAATCCGAACCCAAGAGTGAATACCAACCATAATATTGGTATGATTTTGTTCATTTCTATCCTCTGGTTATTGTTTTTGGTTATTAGTAATAAAAATTAGCCTGAAAGAAAGCGCTTACAGGAGTGAATGTAATCATTTTTTTTTCACATTAAAAACGGTCGCAAAAAAAATTTGGCATAAAAAAACCCTCACTCCAGAATGAAGAGAGGGTTTTTAGAGTTAATCGGAAATCTGGCTTATAGACGTACTATTTGAGTAGCGTTAATTTCCGGGTTTGCACGAAAGAACCAGCCTGAAGACGGTAGATATACATGCCACTGGACAGGTTTCCTGCGTCGAATTGTACGGTGTGATAGCCAGCGTTACGCTGCCCATCAATCAACGTTGCTACTTTCTGGCCAAGCATGTTATAAACTTCCAGTTTCACATCCGATACTTCAGGAATTCCAAATCGAATTGAAGTAGCCGGATTGAAAGGATTTGGATAGTTCTGATCAAGACTGAACATGTCAGGAATTTCCGTTGCTACAGGGTCTGTGATCTCAACTACGACTTGATCTGCAGCCGCTGGGACAGCAACGCTTTCGCCAGTACTTACAGAAATTCGATCGATTTCTGCACCATTTTCAAGAAAATATATAGCATATATGGATCCTGAATTATTCGAGTTCATCGTCAAGCGAACTGGCTCGCCAGATTGCATAAGATCGATCACCGCAGTATTGGATTCATTGATCCAGCGATTTCCGTCTAGTCGAACATCAAACGCCCCAGCCGGAGGTAGGGGCGGGAGTGACAATGCAAGTGGATGATATTCAGCGTTCAATGAATGTCCAAAATAGAGATCACGCGAATGAATATCTCCACTGTTGAGTGTTACACGATGGAAGCTCTCGAGTTGATCGGAGTTTCGCAGAGAGTTATCACTGGACAAGCTCGCTGAAGTGGAACCTGACATCGGGGCGATGGAAACGGAACCAGCCTCTGAGGTAGCAATCCAGTAAGCCATTCCGGACTCCAGTGACGTTGCCGGGTAGTAGGAACCATCAAATCCGAAGAGTGCACCATCGATCGTGATGTTGTCAGGATCCATGATCTGACCCTCTGCGGAGATGCTTCCGATCATGTTCCAGGAACTCATCAGCTCTACATCGACTCCCATCATTGGATCTCCGGTAAACATGACCGTGCTCTCCTGTGAGAAGGCCATCCAGTATCCGGTACCCGCATCCATTGTGGTTGCAGGATAGTAGGAACCGTCGAAACCAAACATGGATCCTTCGATTACATCAGGGAACATGTCGTAGTAGTCGTCGTGGTTCATGTAGACTGGCATCGCTACCATATTCCATGATTCATTATAGGTTTGCTCAATGGACATCTGCATGGAGTGTACCACTTTGAGTTTGTCGAGATTTGGTAGTGATGCTGTGCTTACGTCAAAACTGCTTACGTTTCGCATATCAACACTTACAAAACTTCCACCGAAGGTATCCATGAGCATGAAACTACCGCTATCAGGCAGATCATCGATATTCCACGACAGGATAATCGGATCATTTCCTGTGCTTGCAGTGAATCGCAACTCCCATTCCGTCATCTCTGTCGTTGTTGGCTGGAAGAAAGAGAAGTAACTCTCGCCACCAAATGCAATACGGGCATCAAATGCTCCGTCTGGTGGTGGGGGAGGTGCGTATTGATCGTACTGCTCATCATAACCAGCGGTTGCGTCTGGTGCAGTACCGATAGTTAAGTTCACATCATTTGGTGCCTGATCGGTAACATTGATGACCAAACTGAAGTCTGTAGTTTGTGCTTCTGTCACCTCTACACTGAATGGAACGCCATACTCAGGGCTTCCAGGATCATTGCTTACAACAAGCAACACAGCTTCATACAGCCCCATGGGAAGTTCTGTAGCATCAATCAATGCTGAAAGTTGTTGAGATGAACCGGCTTCGATCACACCGCTGACCGGGGTAACATCGGCAATGAAACCTCCAGTACCTAATCCTCCGATCAACTCGATGGATCCAGTCCAGGAACTAACGCCACCCGTATTCCAGGCGTTTCCGAGCCAGACGTATAATCCACTGAGCGGGAGAGGCTCTTGAAGTTCGATGGTCGTCTGTACAGGTGTACCAGGTGTACCGCTGTTACCTGTTCCCCATGAAATTCGAGCTCCGGGAGCTCCTGCATTGCTTGTTCCACCCACCTGAAGAACCACGTTGGAAGGACTAGGTGCCTGATCATCGGTTGTGAAAATGACGGCAAGGTCACTCGCCCATACGTTACCACTTGCACTGTTGATTACAAAGTCTGCAGCCAAAGCTTCAAGATCTCCTGAGAAGTCCCCGTTATTGATGAGGAAATATTCTGCGCCGTCTGCTTCGAAATCCTCAAACTCAATGAGATATCCACTGTTTTTATTTGAGTTTGGAATAACAACTTCAGACTCGAGAAGAGCCTCATACTCTGCAATGATTTCTGATTGACGAACCGATGGCTGCGAAATCTGACCAGAGAGGTACTCTGTAATCACACTTCTGGCATAGGTCATCTCAGATAGCTCAGAGGTCATCTCGAAAGTAACTTTTTCTTTCATCACATCTAGATGGTCTGTGTTAAGAACTTTGCCATCTGTAACAAAAGCCGGAATTACAAATTCGAGAGGGCCACTGCCATCATTGGTCAAACTGAAAGAAACAGATGTACTGGTTCCTTCTGATAGACTCGCTGTAACCACTTCAGGATCTGAACCGATGTTTGGAGCGCCAACACCAACCCCCATCAAAGAGACGTCTATGTTTGGATTGCTCTCGTCGTTACTTGGAATGGAGAGAGTTGCGGAAAAATCGCCTGTTCCGTCCGGCATAAACGATACAGTTACCATCTCGGATGAGAAAGCTGGAATCAACAGCGAATCTGCAGAAACCATGAAGCGATCGTCATCAGTCATCATTCCGTTGATTTCAAGCAATCCATTTCCGGTGTTCGAGATCATGACCATCATATCTTCAGATACGCCTTCGAAGACGTTGCCGAAATCGATTTCGGTGGGTTCAACTACAATCGTAACAATACCTGTCACGTTCATACTGGTCATCAATTCAACCACTGGAGATGCGGGGTCATTGCTTGCGATTTCGAGTCCTGCTTCGTAAACCCCGCCGACGTAGCCGGTAGCATCAAACCCAACAGTAACTTCCTGACTTTGCCCAGCTTCCACTGTACCAAAGGCAGGGGAGGCAGAGGTAATAAAGGCAGGTGAATCGGAAACACCAACGAGTTCGATCATACCGGACCACGTGCTCGTTCCTCCTGGATCCCAACCTTGTCCGATCCATACATAAAGATCACTGACATCCAATGCTTCTGGTAGATTGATTGTAGTGTTGACAGGTGTTCCCGGTGCACCACTACTACCTGTTCCCCAGCTGATTCGACTGCCACTTGGGCCGTAGTTAGATAGACCGCCTAACTGCAATACGACCGTTTCTTCAGAAATCTCATCTGTTGTGGTAAACAACATAGCGAAGTCATTCGCCCATGTACCGCCACTTGCATCATTGAGCACGAAGTCTGCAATTGCAGAGGTAAGTTCACCGGAGTAATTTGCATCATTGATCAGGAAGAACTCACCACCAGTGGCAGTAAGACTTTCAAACTCGATGACCAGACCTTCATTCTGAAGTCCCGCTTGAGGAGCATTATTTTCTGAAGATCGAATTTGCTCATACTGTCGAATGATCTCAGCTTGTTCAGGAGTTGGATTGATAAGGGATCCGTCTAGGTGATGTCTAATGATAGATCTTATTTCCATCTCGGCTTGATCCAATTCTGACAAAACTACACTACGATTTGAACGGAGCGGATCCAGGATTTGATTGGTGAGAACCACACTATCAGAAAGGAACGCAGGGATGGTGTATTCGAGTGGTCCTGTCCCGTTGTTCACGATCTCGAATGATTCTGTGCCAGACTCGCCACCAGCAAGTGTGGTACTAATCATGTCTGGGTTTAGACTAATAGATGGGACATCTGTTCCATTCCCCATCAATCCAACCGTAACCGAAGGTTGATTTTCGTCGGAGCTGTTGATGGTCAATGTTCCACTGTATGTATCCACATCTGTAGGCATAAATGTGACATTTACAGTTACAGAAGAGAATGGATCCACGCTGATAGACGATGTATCCGCCATAAAGACATTATTATCGGATTCGATACTGGTGACATCTAAAACCCCATTTCCACCATTTGAGATGGAGAATGAGAGGGTCTCACTTTGTCCGGCAAATACATTCCCAAAATCGAGCATGTCAGGATCTACGTCAATGGAAACACTTCCAGTTACATTCATGGTCGTCATCAACAGCGCTGATGGAGTTGCAGGGTCATTGCTCAGAATCTCGAGTTCAGAATCGTAGCTGCCACCAAGATATCCGGTTGCATCGAAGGTAACCGTAATCTCCTGAAAGGAGCCTGCCTCTACTGATCCGGAAACCGGGGAAACAGCCGTGATATAAGCCGGTTTGTCGGAGACACCTAACAGTTCAATAGAACCTGTCCAAGAACTTTCACCGCCGCTTGAATATCCATTTCCAATCCAAACATAGAGGTCATCTACAGTTAATGGTGTTTCCAAAGATACGGTTGTGTTCACAGGAGTGCCTGGCGTTCCACTTCCACCCATACCCCAGGAAATTTTTGTCCCTGAAGGTCCGTAAGTGCTGGTACCGCCAACCTGAAGTACCACATCTTCTGTGGTTACATCACTGCTAACTGTTGTAAATAGGAGGGTAAGGTCATTAGCCCAAGTGAATCCAGAACCTTCATTGAGAATAAAATCAGCGACTACATCTGTGAGTTCACCTTTGTAGTCTCCGTCATTTAGAAGTGTGAAATCAGAGCCGGCAGCGGTGAAGTCTTCAAACTCGATTGTGTAACCATCATTCTTTTCAGATGATGCACCGATGGATTGCTCAGCAGAAAGAAACTCTTCATACACGCGAAGGATTTGCTGCTGGTCTTCATTGATCTCCGAAATTCTGCCGCTTTCGTACGTGCTGATGAATGCTCTCTCTGCTGGAGAAAAGATTGCATTCGAGTCATTACTTTCGAATGTTCTACCTGGCATGTATTCCCATGATCCCGCAGTGATTTTTTCTTCTGTAATGAAGGCAGGAATTGTAAAGTCTAGAGGTCCATCGCCATTGTTTACAATATTGAATGTTTCTGTTCCGGATTCACCTCCTGCAAGTGTTGTTTCGACCATTTCAGGATCCAGTGCAATTTCTGGTACTTGAGTACCTGCACCGGTTAACGTGACCACAACATCGCCATCGGTGTTATTGCCAGCGAATGTTATAGAGCCCGTGTAGTCCGATATTGCTGTTGGCAGGAACGTGACCGTGTACTCTTTCGACTGACCAGGTGCCATGATAAAGGAGCTGTTATCACTAATGCTGAAAACATCCTCGTCGACCAGTACTGTATCTATTACCGAAATGGCTGTTCCAACGCTGGAGAGCGTAAAACTGATCTCTTTGCTATTATCTCGGAACACATTTCCAAATGCCAGCGTATCTGCAGAAACGGCCAGAATCGGCTCTCCACCAGCAGTTTGAAGGAAAAATTCAAGCGTTGTGAGTGGATTACTAAGGTCATTACTTAGCAATCTTGTCGTGCTTTCGTATACACCTTCAACAATCTCAGTTGCATCAAATACGATTTCAAGATCTTGACTTTCGCCAACGGGTATAAAACCACTTGCAGGTGAGATCGAGCTGATAAATCGTGGTGCATCATTGGCACCTATCAGTTCCACAGATCCTGTCCATGAACTTACACCACCGGTACTCCATCCTTGGCCAATCCATACAAACAGTTCGTCAAGTACAAGGGGTTCGGGAAGGGTAATCGTTGTATTTACAGGTGTTCCTGGACTGCCAGAACTACCTGTTCCCCATGGGAATAATGTCCCTTGCGGGCCGTAAGAGGTAAGACCGCCCACCTGTAGAACGACGGTTTCCTGGGAAATCTGCTCTTCAGTAGTGAATAGGACCGCAAAGTCGTTGGCCCAGGTGCCACCGGATGCCTGATTAATTACAAAATCAGCCACAACGGATGTAAGTTCACCTGTAAATCCATCACCGGTAACATTGAAAAACTCACTTCCACCAGCGACAAGATCTTCAAACTCTATGACCACAGATACTCCATTTTGCAATGAAGCGTTAGGAATCGAGACTTCATCCCTTAGGTCGCTTTCGTACGATTCGATCATTTGATTCACGGCGCTGGTACGCTCTCCCAGCGTTCCGTTTTCGTAGGACTCAATGACCGAACGGAACGTTTGCTGATTACGGTCGATACCGTTCAGAATCCTTTCTGCAGTGGTTTTCAGCGGAGCTAGAGTTTCAGATGTTAATACTTCATCCGTGACGAAAGAGGGGAGAGCATAACTCAAAAGACCTTCTCCCGTATTGGTGATCGTGATCATCTTGGTTAACTGCTCGCCAACCTCAACTTCTGCACTAATTTGGGTCTGACTTACGTCGATCATTGGAGAACCATCCGTAGACTCCATTACTACATTGGAAATTCCTGAGAAATTAGCATACAAGTCTCGGGATTTCAGCGCAAAGTAATATTCCGTTTGCGGTGTTAGCCCCATTACATCCACCATTTCCATGGTTCCGGCCACTTTTGGGCGCGGAGTTTCGAATTGCATGGCATCTTCGAAGTTTTCTGCAGTAATAGGAGAGGTTGAATACCGAAGGTCATATTTAAACGCCTGACCTTCTGTTCCGCTGTTTCCAGGTGCGGTCCAAGTAAGGGTGATAAAATTTTCTGCGGGAAAACCAGATACAGCAAGATCTGTAATGTCAGCTGGTGGGATTCCATCATCTTCCTCTAAGGCTCTTCCTGCATTCAAACGTGGGCCAAGAAGCCCTTCAAAACCTGGATTCAAGTCATCAATATTATCCCCAGAGAAGATCATTCGTTCTACAATCTCCTCGTTGGTAAGTCCAGGATTGGCAGATGCAATCAGTGCAGCAACACCACTAGCATGAGGGGTTGCCATGGAGGTTCCTGATAAGATCGAATAACCTCCATTTAGAGAGGTACTCAAAACATCCGATCCGGGAGCAGACATATGCACCCAGTCGCCATACTGAGAAAAGCTTGATTTTGTATCGTTGTGGGTTGTTGATACAACGGCAATTACATTAGGATTTGATGCTATAGGTTGGTTTGGTGAACTGGTCCCACCGTTTCCTGCAGCAAAGAAGGCTATTCCACCCTGAATAGGTCCAACTGGGTTTCCATCTCCATCGTATCCAGCTTCATTAATAAAGTAAGCGATTGCATCATCCAAAACGTCGGATTGTGCACCACCCCCCCAACTGTTGCTTGAGATCACAGCACCATTGTCGGTTCCGTAAACAAATGCTTCGGGGAAACCACCTGGGGTATCGCCAGGTCCGGAAAACGTTCTGGCAACCATGATTTGAACTCCGGGGCCGGTTTCATCTCCACCTGCAACACCAGCTACCCCTATGCCATTGTTGCTTCGTGCTGCAATGGTTCCGGATGTATGAGAGCCATGCTGATTTTCATCTTGAATATCGTCTGTATTGGTAACGAAGTTCCATCCGTGAACATCACCATCATATCCATTTCCTGGGCCGGAGTTTGGATTTTGCCACAAGCTCTCGTTCAGTTCCGGGTGGTTCACATCAATACCGGAGTCAACTACTTTTACAATAATATCCTGGCTACCAACGGTTTGAGTCCAGGCTGCAAAAAGGTTAATATCGGCACCGGGTAATCCGCCGGTTTGCCCGGTATTGTTGTAGTGCCATTGATCGCCTAGTTGTGGATCATTAAAGTTGAGCAGGTTTTCTACATCTCTCATCTCAACCGCATCAATCAAATATCGTTTTGATTCTCTTTCTGCTTTTTCAATAAAAGGATTCGCATTGAACAGGGAAGCTACGTATTCATCACCCGCATTTGAATCGAAATAGATTCGATACCAACGGTCGAGTCCATACTCTTTATGTCTTCTTTCGAAGCGAGGATCTGTGCGGAAAATCTGCTCCATCTCGCGAACACCATACTCTGTGGTTAGAAGATCCAGACTTGGAATTCCAGTGAGAAGCTGATCAGCGCTTTTCTGTACAGAAAGTGCTGTTTTCCCTTCCGGTGTTAGTTTAACGTTCATCACACCTTTGAACCACTCAACCTGGGATAGGTCTTGAGCGACAGAGATGCCTGACAATGTTACTGTCATTAGCATCGCAGAAAGCGCACCAACGACAAAGCGTTTGAGATAAGTGTAGTTCATTGAATTGTATCTTAGGTTAAAGAAAAATGCCACCATCGTTATTTGTATGACACCTTGTTAGATGAGAGAACCCGATGGGCATTCGTTTATGCCCATTCGTGAGTAAATGAAAAGTTCATAGGTGGATGACTTCATGATACACGGAGAGTGGTCTCATAGAATGCTTCGTAATGTAATATTTAATCAGCAAAACTGCTAATTCAGGATCAGGATTATCAAAAAAAAAGACCCGGGGTCTCCGGGTCTTTCATGGAAAAAGTTCTTACTGCTTACTTCACAAGCGTAAGTTGCCTGATCTGCACCACATCGCCTGCCTGCAACCGATACAGATACATACCGCTGGACAGATTTCCTGCATCAAATGAAACCGTATGGAATCCTGCGGATCGATTCTCGTTCAAAAGTGAAGCAACCCGTTGCCCTAAGACATTATACACATCCAGACGTACATCAGAAGCTTCCGGCAAGCCAAACCGGATGGACGTAGCAGGGTTAAAGGGATTTGGATAGTTCTGATCCAACTGTACCTGAGCAGGGATCTCATCCGCCAACCCTGCCTCTGCATCGATGAGTATCTGGTCTGCCTGCTGTGGTACGTCGAGTATTTCACCGCTAATCCACTGTTTCTTCGCCAGTAAATCGCCATTTGCGAAAAACTTTACATTAGCCAGTTCGAGTCCGGAAAGTTCGAGACGTACCGGCGAATCAGATTGCTGAAGCGTCACGGACACAGCAGTTTCTGCGGAAATCCAAAAACCACCATGAATACGAGCATCAAATGACCCGGTGGGAGGTACGGGTGGCAGAGATTTTTGCAATTTGTGCACTTCGTTTTCAAATTCTCCGGCAAAATAGAGATCACGCGAAATCGCTTCCCCGCTCAACTCTCCTGTGAATGTGATTTTCGCAAAAGAGTCTGTGTTTATGAGGGATTCGGTTTGATGGGATGTACTTCCGGAGAGCGCAGACCCAGCAGACTCAATCGTTACCTGGCCAGGGCCACTCGTGGCAACCCAGTATCCTTGCCCTGGCTCAATCACAGATGTTTCCACATAAGTTCCATTGAAGCCAAAGGTAGTTCCCGGCAATACGATATCATCTGTATCGGTAATCGATGCATCAGCCGTAACCGACCCGATCAGGTTCCATCCGTCGGATAACGTTAGAATCTCCTGCTCTACTGGGTCTCCTTCAAACGTTACATCCCCGGCTTGAGACATATTTAGCCAGTAGCCAGTACCAGACTCCAGTGTGGAGGCCAGGTTGTAGCTTCCGGTGAACTCATAGAGTGTGGATGCAAGGGCGTTGGGGAAGAGATCGGTGTAATCGCCAAATTGTTGAATAAGTGGCAAACTAACCATATTCCATCCTGCAATGTAGGATGCGCTTACCGTGGTTGGGCCTCCCGTATCGCCCGTAGAGATATCGGCCAGCGAACGTGCAGCGAGATTTTTTCCGGCGCTATTTTCCTGGATGATTCCTGTGATGGTTACAGCTCCTGAAGGAATCTCTGCACTGGTAATGTCCGATTCACCGAACACATTTCGGAAATTGGATGAAAAGCTCTGGAGAGAAGGATCTTTGATTGGGGTCAGCGAACCGCCACCACCGAAGGTCCCACCTGCTTCCTGAAACTCCACCCCAACGACTTTAACAAGCCGTGACTGGTCGTCATCGGATAGCTCTGACAGGGTTCTTGTTACCGGGGTAACTTCATTGCCTGAAGACAATGGGGCTCCGGGATCTTCCAATACGCCCAATTGAAGCTGACCTTGGAATCGACCAAGGGTTCCAACCAATGATGTGATGTTATCACCGATTGCATATTCCGTAAGGATCACGCCAGGGTTAAAAAGTCCGTTGGGAGCATCATCCACCTGAATCCCTTGCCCGGAGCTGTCCTGAAAAAATTTCGTATTTCGGAATCCTGTTCCACCAATGAACGTCATTTCACTTGTAACACGATAGACCGAACCGGTTGCCTGATCCCGAAGATCAGCGATGGAAGCAACGTTCGTTGGTAATTGATAGGTAACTGATGTGGACTGCCCAAACGATGCACCATCCGTCGCAGCAGCGGTAAGGGTTACTGTACCATTTCCATCCTCTATGAAAATACCCGTACTATTATTGTAAAGGGTTGATGAGCTACCTGGTTCGCTTCCATCGAGTGTATAGTAAATGGATACTCCACTTCCGTAGGCATCAAAATTACTTACGAATACAGTTTGATCACCGATGTAAGATCCTGCTCCAAGAGAAAACAAGGGTGCAGGAAGTTCCGGAGCTTCTGCAGCGCTAACAGAGACATCACTGATTCCGATCTGCTTGCTGGCACCACTTGGACCACCGCGGTCTGAAGACCAGGCGATTGTAACCGTTTCGCCATCTGCAACGGATAAGCCTGAAACTACAGCAGTTTGAACGGTTTCTGCAGTGTCTGCCGTTGAGTAGAAGAGCCCGGGAACTTCAACACCATCCACGGTTACCGTCCACTCCGGTGAGCGGCCCTCAGATCGGCGTTCCACTTTGCCAAGATAGCTCACTTCGATCGCCTCCAGCGTAGATCCGGTACTGTTGAGCAGCGAAACCGATGCAGAAAAGACACCAGAACTAGATGTATGCTGAAAACCAAGTACTGACGAATTTCCACGAAGTCCTGAAGAGGTACCGGTTCCCCAGTCACCGCCGTAATTATCATTGGTGACCGTCCATCCATCGGGTAGATTTTCAACCGCATCAAATGCTGCGAAATCCTGAGTATACGATCCACCATCTACAATTTCCGGAACAACAACGGGCTCGTTACCCTCAAGAATGATCGTACCATTCATGGGATAGTGTGCAGTACAGAAATAGGATGCAATCAACTGACCGAGCGCATCGCTTACCGTAAATCGCACAATATTTCCATCCTCTTCATAATTTACATCCGCGTCGGTTTCAAACGACCCATTCAAAGAGCCCTGTGCCAATAAAATATTGTCATTGGCATCCCGAAAATCCAGAGGATGCATGGTTCCTCCATTGTTCACAAACTCTAGTCTCGCACCCGGCGCTATGGTCAATGTTGTATTCTCCTCATTCAACGTAGCCGAGGCACCATCGCCCTCAATCGAAGTAAATACCCAGGCAGAAGATCCTACATTGTTGATGGTAATCGTAGTTACCTCTGGTTCCGGCTCGCTTAGACCTTCAAAATCCGCAGAACTTCGGGCCGTAATCTGTGGAGAATCTGCAAATCCTCCAATGAAGCCTATAACCGTGAAAGTTTCCGTTGGAATTGGGGTATCAATATAATCTGCACTCCAATAGTCGGTTCGGAATGTGAAAGTATTGGAATTTGCATCCTGGATGGTGTAGTTCGTTCCGGTAGAAAAGGTGCCGGTTTCCACGAACGATACATTTTCGATTCGGCCGAGCTTCCCTGTATCATCCAGTGTGATATCCGGGATCGTAAACGTTTCTGGCGTGATGGTGTTACCAGTTGATGTAATGACCGCATCGGCAGAACCTTCATCCGGGGTGAAGCGAATCAATGCGCCCTGATTTGCCACGGCCAGAGTTCCTACCATTCCAGTAAGTCCCTGTCCGGGTGTGGAAAATTCAGACGGTAACAATCCGTCCTGATCCTCAATAAAAATACCTGCGCTGCTGTCCTGCACGTACCGTCGGTTCCTGAACGTGTCGTAATGGTTCAACAGCACTTCCCCTGTTACTTTATAACGCGTGGTACCGTCCGCAGTTCCAGCTCGAAGGTCGGCCAAAGTGCCAACAGAAATAATTCCAGGATCGGTACCACCTGTTTGAAAATCTTCGCTGCTTCGGGCCGTAATCTGTGCTGCTTCCCCAAAGCCACCAACATATCCTACTACATCCAATTCACCAACCGGAATGGCTGCATTGATGTAATCCGCTCCAAAATAATCGGTTCGGAATGTAAACGCATTGGTACCGTCTGTGAGCGTGTAATTGGTTCCTGTTGAGAATGTTCCCGTTTCCGCAAAACTTACCGTAGAAATCTTAATCAATTTTCCTGTGTCTTCAAGTGTGATATCCGTAATATTTTTTTCTTCCGGGGTGATGGGATTGTCACTCGAAGTGATCACCGCATTGGCAGACCCTTCATCCGGAGTAAATCGGATAAGCGCTCCGCCATTCACGATTGCTAATGTACCTTCCATACCCGTGACTCCCTGTCCAGGCGTTGTGAAGGTTGCGGGTAGCAAACCATCCTCATCTTCGATGAAAATTCCGGCGCTGCTATCCTGAACATAACGACGATTTCTAAATGTATCGTAATGGGTGAGCAACACTTCACCGGACACTTTGTAGCGGGCTGTACCATCGGCTGTTCCTGCCCGAAGTTCGGCAAGTGTGGAAACTACGGTGGGTTCCGGAAGCTGTTCCTCCTCCGGGCCTGCAACGACTACATCACGCAGGCGTTTCCCCGACGGGCTGTCTGGCCTGCTAAATCGAATAGCTACCTGACTTTGCCCCACAACGGAAGCATCCAAATTAATGGTTTCGTTTATGTAGGTACTGCTTGTTGGAGTCTGGGAATCCAATACCTGAGCATTCCAATTGGAACCTCCGTCAATGGAGACCTCAATTTTCAGAGGGCCGTCATCACCACTCCCAAATTTGGCAACCGAGTAGGAGAGGGTTGCAGATTCAAGTCCGCTCAAATCGAAAATGGAAGTTTCCAGAACGCTAGTATCGGATCCAAAAAGAGCATATCCGCCAGAAGAGGTGCGAAATTCCATGTCGGTGGCTGTCCAGCCTTCCGGTAGTACGCCAGAGCGAAGGTCTTCACTAAGTATGGTTTGTGCATGGAGTTGAGACCACCCGAAGGATAAAACGGTTATCAAAAAGGTAAAAAGAAGGGTTTGTCGGAGGAAAGGAATCATAAAGATGTGTTTTAAGTTGCAAGGTGAAATCAGAACGTTGCATCATTCATATCTCTCAAAGATGTAAGCAACAGATCTCTAATCACGTATAAGATTGAATAAGATCACAATCAAACGTGCTTGAAATCACAAATGCTCACAAGTGACGGTTTCGAGGACTGTATCACGATTGTTGCCAAGAGCCAGAGGTTGGATATTATTCCAATCACTGAAAACAACATCTATGAATTCATGAAACACGTAAGCGAAAGAATGCGCAGTGATGTAATGATGTATTGGTAGATTGCTAAACCGGTTCCTTAGACTTTGAATCCGGATAATGAGAATGTAACCGATTTCTGTGAATTCTCAAATTAAGAATCTGTAAAATGGGATGCTTTCTTTGAATTTTGTGAAGCGATCTCAGTGGAGTAATGATGGTTTTGCTGGCAGATTAAAATGCTGCTATTGTGTGATGTTATAGGATGCTATTATTGGGTGTTGTTACAGGGTGCTGTTTCAGGGTGTTGTTTCAGGGTGTTGTTACAGGATGTTGTTGCAGAGTGTTATTGCAGGATGTTGTTGCAGAGTGTTATTGCAGGATGTTATTGCAGGATGTTGTTGCAGGATGTTGTTGCAGGATGTTGTTGCAGAGTGTTATTGCAGGATGTTGTTACAGGGTGATGCTGTAGGGTGCCGTGATAGGGTGCCATGGCGGTTTACCATGTCTCTTGAGTTCAGGCACGCTCGTATTTGGCATTATTTGCGCATCTGTATGTGCGTTACAACCAGACAATGGTTTTGCCGGCACCCCCTTGATCCGATGGGGCAGACTCAAATCTCGACACCTCTTTCCGACCTGCCAGATACTCTCGAACCAGTTTCATCAATATACCTTCTCCAATACCGTGAATAATCTCCACGGATTTGAGTCCTGCAGCAATAGCACGGTCCAGGTAAGCGGACAACTCCCGTATTGCCTCTTCGCCCCGCTTGCCTCTTACATCAAGCCGAACAGAAACCTGAAAGTCGATGAGACCCGTCTGATTAGCCTGTTTTTTGGATGTTGAGGCCTGTTTTCCCTTCTGTTTTTTGGCTGGTTTGAGTTTGGAGAGGCTGGATTTGATTTTGATACCGTTGACCAAAATGGTGACTTGGTTGCCGCGGAGTTCAAGGATTTCACCGGGAAGCCCTTCCTCACCGATGGATACCCAGTCGCCAACCGATACGTCCTCTGCTTTTATGCCAGCTTGGGTCCGAACTTCCATTTCTGCTTTTTTCTGGCGGATGATCTGCTTGGTTTGCTGAATTTGTTCGCGAGCATCCCGGATCATCTGCTGATCCCCAGCTTCGCCGTGCTCTCCCATCTGTCCCGCCTTCATGATCTTTTCAACGGCCTCTTCGATCCGTTTATTGGCGGTTTTCATGATTTGGTCGGCTTGCGTGTATGCTTTTCGAAGGATCGCCTGCCGCTTACGCTCGGTCTCCTCCATGCCGGCGCGTACGCGTTCGATCTCCTCGTCACTTTTCGATTTCAGACGATCTGCTTCCTGACGTACCCGGTTACTCTCTTGGATGGAGGCTTCGAGTGCAAGCAGGAGCTCACCCATTTTGTCGCGCTGTTCTCCGAGAAGGTCTCTCGCTCTTTTGATGAGGGATTCCGGTAGTTTTAGCCTTCCTGCAATCTCGAAGGCGTAACTGGAACCTGGAACTCCTTTGCGAAATCGGTAGGTGGGTGAAAGGTGAGCCTGGTCGAACTCCATAGCGCCATTTACCACGTTTGGGTGGTCGTGAGCGAACACTTTGAGGGATCCGTGGTGGGTGGTGGCGATAACACGGCAGTTTCGGCGGATCATCTCTTCGATGAATGCTTGAAACAGTGCGCCTCCTTCTTCAGGATCGGTTCCAGCTCCCGCCTCATCGATGAGGAGCAGTGCCCCGGGTGTGGCGGAGGTAAGGGTTTGTTTCATCCATTCAAGGCGGGAGGAAAAGGTGCTAAGGTCGCTTTCGATCGATTGTTCGTCGCCGAGGTCGAGGAAAAGTCCGGATAGGGTGCTGAGAACAGACCCATCTGCGACGGGTACGGGGTAGCCGGATTGCATCATTAGATGGAGCAGTCCGATCGTTTTCATTGCAACCGATTTACCACCAGCATTGGGTCCCGTGATGATGAGGGCTTTTTCGATGGGGGAGAGGGCAAGATCCAGAGGGACAACCTGATCACTGCCTTCGCGAAGCATCAAAATTGGATTTTTCGCTTGATTGAGACGGATTTCACCCTTTTCGGTATGCTCTGGCAGGATTCCGCCTAGTTTCCTTCCCATCATAGCGCGTGCGTGGGCTGCATCCAATATGCCCAACTGATCGTTGTTGGAGGTGAGAGCCGGCCGGAATGCGCGGACTGTATCCGTGAGGAGTCTTAATATTCGTTCAATCTCTCGCTTTTGCTCCGATTCGAGTTGGCGAATAGCGTTGTGAATTGGAAGTGCTTCGACCGGTTCGATATAAACGGTTTGTCCGCTGGATGATACATCGTGCACAAATCCGTCGATTTTCCGCTTGAATTCTGCTTGCACGGGAATTACCATACGGCCGTTTCGTAGCGTAATACCTTCGTCTGAGGTTCGTCCGGCATCTCGATGGCGCTTCATCATCCGTTGCATTGTGGATCGGAGTCTGGACTCTTCCCGATTCAGACGGGTTCGGATTTTTTTCAATTCCGGACTTGCGTCATCCCGAACAGTAGCGTTTTCATCAATTTTTGAGGCGATCTCCTTTTCCAGATTTCTAAGTGGCTGAAGGCGTCCTGTGTAGCGAGCTAGTGCAGATACCGGAGGGTCCGATCGCTCAAAATACGCCAAAAGCAACCGGGCGACTTTCGCATGTTCTGCAATCGTCAAAAAATCGGCGGGTGGCAGAAGTGAGCCGCTTGCAGTGCATGACCGTAGTATTGGGTATATATCATCGAGTGGTCGAAGAGGAATAGAGGGATTCGTTTCGACACACCGCAACCATTCACCGCTCAACTGCAGCAGGTGGTCGATTCGTGCTCCGTCTGTTTCAATTCGGGTTTGTTCTATCTGTTCTTTCCCACTCGCAGTGTAAACGAGTCGCAGGGTTTCGTCTAGAATGGTTTGATACCCGATTTTTTCAAAAGTGGAGGAGGGGATAACGGAAAACTCCGGAACATCGTAAGATTCGTGAGATTCGTGAGATTCAGAAAAGTCAGAAGCCATTCCTTGCGGTATGATAGTTATCCAGGTCCACAGTGTACGCAGGTTTGCAATGTACGCAGGTTTGCAGTGTAGGCAAGTCTGCAATGTACGCATGTTTGCAATGTAAACACGTTTTAGAGCGCTCTGGTTCAATCACTGTGCAAATTACCTGAGCATCAAAAATATTCATTTTGAGCGAGAATATTGGGTATCTTTTTGGATGATCATTTTTCTGCTCCTATTGTTTGGAATTTTTACCGGGATCGTGGCAGGTTTGTTTGGGATTGGCGGCGGTTTGCTGTTTACACCCATTCTCTATTTTCTTTTCGACCTCAATGGAGTCGCTAATCCTGTAGTCTGGTCTGTCGGTACCGCTCTTTTCTGTACATTTGTGGCATCTACAAGCAGTAGCTTTCAACAGTTTTCACAACAAAACGGGTATCTCCACGAGGGTTTGATGATGGGTTTAGGCGGTGCAGCCGGAGTTTTTGCGGGAAAATGGGTCACGACTTCCGAATTTTATTCGCGCGAAGTTTTTACACTCTTTTTTTTCGGGTTGATTGTATTCGTGATTGGGACGTTTCTACTTCAAAGGAAAAGCAAAACAAAAGAGGTAGAAGAGGGAGGTGAGGTCTATGTTTTGGATGGGCCAACCCTCACGTGGGGTCATGCACTGCCTGCCGGAGCTCTTGGTGGAGTGATTGCAGCTTTGGCAGGGGTTGGAGGAGGAGTAGTCATGGTGCCCGTAATGACACTTCTGTATCGTATGCCCATGGTGAAATCGGTGAGCATATCCTCCCTCGCCGTAATGCTGATCTCCTTGTCCGGCTGGTTACAGTACGCTTTCTTGCCGGAATTTGGTGGGGCATCTCTATTGGAAGTAGGGGCTACAGCCTATCATCTGGGGTATGTTGATTTTGGAGTTGGTTTGCCCCTGATGGTGGGTGCATTTGCCGGGGGATTTGCCGGAGCCCGTGTGAGTGTGATGATTCGAGAGAGGGTACAAGTGTTCGGGTTTGTCGGGTTGATGATGATTGTGGGTATACTATTGCTGATTCGTACGTTTGGAGCATAATTCATTTGGAGCAAAAAAAAAGCCGGGATGCTGCCACCCCGGCTTAGTCATTCGATGGAATGTACTTTATTCTATTTCACCAACATCATTTTCCGTGTGATGGTTTGTTCCCCTGCGGTCAAACGATAGAGATAGATGCCACTGGAAAGTGTTGATGCATCAAACTCAACTGAGTGCCAGCCTGCCCCCATTGAGCCGTTCGCCAACCTGCCGACGAACTGGCCGGTAATGTTAAACACATCCAGTTGCACAACAGAAGCTTCCGGAAGTGCAAATCGGATCATAGTGGAGGGGTTGAATGGGTTTGGATAATTTTGATCCAGTACATATGTATCGGGGAGTTCCGTGTTTTCACCCTGCATGGGGCTAACAATCATCTGAGTAACCGCTTCTCCGATAGAAATAGTGGACTTGGCATCGATCGTGTGCTGACTCAGGAATAGGTCTCCCTCATAAAGTTCAACCGTATAGGTTTGATCTCCGATCAGAGAAAGTGTAAGTGGCTCGCCGGTTTGCTGCACCAAAATATGCATTTGAGTGCCTTCTTGCGCACGGGTTCCGTTAGCAAATCGTGCATCGAGGGCACCTGCTGGCGGGACCGGAGGCATCATCACGTTTGTTTCGGTAATTCCTTCCGCAAATGCAGCGCCAAAATAGAGAGTTTGGGATGGCGCATCTACGCCGGCTTCGACACGTTCGGCCGAGAGTGTTAGGCTGCTAAACCCGGAAAAATCAATTTCTCCCAAGCCGGAAACAGCCCCTGCACCAGAAACGCCCCCTGTACCGGAGATAGAACTTTGTGATGCGGATGGCATGGGCATAAACTCAACCGTTCCTGCATCCGAGGCGTTGACCCAATAGCCATGGCCCGATTCGATGCCACTCACTGGATTGTAGGATCCGTCGAATTCAAACAGAGATCCTTCTACCAGCAGATCATCCGGATCGATGAATCCACAAAGCGGCTCACACTTTCCATGGCCCGAAATCAGATTCCAGCCATCTCGCACCTGAAAACTGAGGGTGTCGTAGGCAAACCCGGAAAAGGTTTCCATCCCCTCATTCAGAAAACGCAGCCAGTAACCGTGTCCCATCATCATTTCATTCATCGGATTGTACGAACCGTCAAAGCCGAACAATGTACCATCAATGGCATTCGGGAAAAGGTCGGTCTCTCCGGAATGATTTACCTCTACAGGCAGTCCAATCAGATTCCAGCCACTGTTATAGGGCACATCCACTGTTAGATAGTTCTCAGATCCTGTAAATTCGCCCTCCACTGAGATATTGTCCACACTCCAGTACCATCCAAAGCTGCCAGTATAATTCCATTTAAAGAGAACTTGCTGCCCATCAGCTTCCGGTACGGCAACCGAATAGCTTTCAGGATTATCCGTATCGGCGGTCCAGGAAGCCAGGTCTGTCCAGCTATCACCCCCATCCACACTATATGAAACCGTTGCAGAGGAACCGCTGTAATGCCGGTAAAAGTGATCAAACGAGAGCGTCACGCCTGAATACAAGGTAAGGTCGATACTCGGGGTGATAAGATCTGCATTCTGGCTGCTTCCACTTCCAAAGGCATCACTGTCCAGATATGCGTACGATCCAAAAGATCCCGGCAATCCTCTGTCTCCATTCGAGCCAAACGACCACACTTGACCACTACCCTGGTTATCCACATTGCCCCAACACTCGGGAGTGAAGGTAAAATCCTCCATGAATGGCATGTTGCCGGCTGCAGAGCAGTCAAACACCCGGAAGGATTGCGTACGTTCGTTGTTGTTGAGATTTTCATCACCGGCAGCTTCCAGCGTTACGGTGATTTCATAGTCTCCCTCACCCAAAATGAGCGGCGTAAACTGAATCGTCTCCGTTTCCGATGTAGCCAATGATCCGGTCCAAGACTCGGAATCAGACTGCCCCGAATTGAGTTCATAACTAATCGTAGCAGCTTCAAGATCCAAAATCCCGCCATTTCGGATGATCACTTCCGGTGTAATCGTTTCGCTGATATCGATACTTCCGCTCGGACTTACAATACCGGATAGTTGTGCATCTACATCCACGACTCCCACATTCGGGTCAAATCCATCCAGGACATCGACACCACTATCGAATGGGTCCAGCCAATCACTCAGGCGGGTTGATTCGGAACCACCGCCGGTCCAGGACACTCCGAGGCGTCCGTACCAGTCGGGATCGGTATTACCACACGCAGCATACCCTCCGTGAAGCTGGCCAATCAGACGTTGGTTTTGGTCGTAAAGTGAGGATCCGGAGGAGCCAGGTTCGGTCGTAGTACCATCCGCCCAGGTTCCAACTCGCCAGTGTGTGGTTCCGGAACCCGGTGCTCCCAGATAGCTGGAGGCATCCACACCATCAAACATATAACTAAACTTTTTGATATCGGCACTTGGGTGATGGATTCCAACAATGTACCCTTCAATGGAATCATCGGTAGTTCGGTTCCAGCCGGAAAAGTAAGGATTATATTCGGCTGGAATCTCCTGGTTTAGTTCCAGAAGCCAGAAGTCACTGGCACTGTTTCTCGCAAGGGTAACGGCACCGGACATGGCATCATAATCCGGAGAAGAGGAGGGATTGTTGCAGGTTTCACTCTGCCAGTTGAACCAAAATACGACAGACCCTGGATTGTTAAAGCAGTGATTGGCTCCCAATACAAGAGGCGCTCCGTCCTGCCCTGTGTTGTTGATGAGTGTTCCGGTACAAAATCCACTACCCCCGGACACGAACATAACAGTAGAGCGAATCTGGTCCTCCCATCCGGCAGACTCCGAACAGGCTACGTTGAGATTACACGACCCGGAACTTCCGAAGCCTTTGTCGGAATATTCACCGATGCCTCGATACCCGTGTGTTACACGAGCCAAATTCAGTTGCCCATCGAAAGCCACGCCTTCTGGCTGGATATACTCGATCACAATAGCATCCGAATAGATCAGATCGGTAGCAAACTGTCCGTCATCTTGATTATTTCGATGAGTGAAGGCACCTAGAACTTTTTCGTAATTTAGGTCATAAATGTACAGTTTTGCCCCTTCCGGGAGTTGGTACTGATCGAACATAAGGTTGATGCTTCTTGCACCGGGACTTTCAATCCCCAGCCTCCAAACCTGATACTCCTCCTTTACAACATCCCACGTTCCGGAGTTGGATGGATTCAGATTTACATAGAGGTTTTGTCCAAACCGGTAGGGAATACCAGGCGTAAAATCATTGATTTCATCCTCTTTCCGAAGAGCTTCCACATCTACCGGGTCCATGGTGACAAATGGAACGGAACTAAGTGTTTCGGAGGATTGCAAGGTCATGGACAATGGTTTCCCACCTACGTTCAGCTGTGCATGAGCAAACGGGACAGATAAAACAATCATCATCATGACCATCATCCCGGACAGCAGAAAAGTGTGAAGGTAGTTTCTATTTGTTTTTGTGTTCATAAGGTGCCTGTTATTCATTAAGGTTGCTTTTTAAGGTTGCTTTTTAAGGTTGCTTTTTTGTTTATCACTTGTCATCGAGTTGTTCTAGCAGAAGCCGGATTCCCTCTTCGAGTTGTTGGTCTCGTCCGCGCGCAATCACACCGGGTTCATTTTTTACAATTACGTCAGGTTCGGTTTGATTGTTTTCCATCCACTCTCCAGACATGTTCTTGGCACTCACAGGCACAACGCCCCAGCGGGTTCCGTCCGGGAGTCGTTCCCAGCCAGCCCAGCTACAAGTGCCTGGAACCGGCATGCCCACGGACAGACCAATTCCTAGTTCTGTGTAGGCACTTGCATAGCAGTGACCATCGGAGTACATCGATTCATTGAAGAGGGAAAGGGTAGGCTTCGTCCATCTTGAGGTTGGTTCCCCGCCGATATCCCGGTCGTAAACGCTATAAGAGTTAAACTTCACACCGGTAAAAAACATCGCAAGATCGGCCACCAAATCGCCGCCACCATTAAAACGCGTATCCACAATGATAGCGTCGCGGTCATCAAACCGCCCTAAGATATCCTGTATGATATCTCTGTACGGGCCATCTCCCATACCCGGGATGTGGACATAGCCAAGACGGCCTTCACTTTTTTCGGTGACCTCACGCTCATTCATCCTGATGTGCCGCTCATACAGAAGAGAAAACTCCTCGCTCAATGAGATGGGTTTTACTGTCACCTGTTTTCTTGTATTCTGTTCCGGATCCAGAAGTTCCAGTTGCGTGAATGATCCGGCAATGCGGTTCAGAAGTCGGGCATCGTCCATATCGGATGTGATAAGGGTGCCATTTACAGACAAAAGGATCATTCCGGGCACGATCTCCAGGGCTGCTTTGTCGAGAGGCCCTCCCTGAATGATCTCTGCAATCCGAATTCCATCGCCCTCATGCTGATAATCCCGTAAAATTCCGAGGGATGCCGTTTCGTCCGGCATATCGATAGAGCCGGAATACCGTGCTCCTGCATGTGAGACGTTCAGTTCTCCAATCAATTCGGAAACCAGTTCTGCAAATTCGTACGAGTTGCCGGTGTGCCGTACAAGCGGGCGATATGCATCCGTGAGTACATCCCAGTCGTTTCCATGGAAATCCGGCGTATAGAAGATGTTCTTGGTACGGATATAGATATGCTCTAACATGGCCTCCCGCTCTGCCGCTGCGCTCATTTGCATCTCTCCCTTAACCGAGATTCGTTTGGCTTTTTCAGCTTTTAGATCCAGTTGCTGAATGGCACCTCTGCTTAGCAGGTATAGGGTTTCGTGATCTCTATCCCAAATCAGACTTCCACCTCCGCCATTGAGTCGGATTGCAACTTCGGTTTTTCTGGTTCGAAGCTCAGTTTTCCATAAATCAACATTGTCTTCGAAACTGGTGAGATAGTATAGTGTTTCTCCATCCTTAGATAGTGTAGCATCCCGGATCATACTGGAGTGGATGGTGAGTCTCGCTGTCCAATCTTCTGCTCGCTCGAGTTCTGGAGAGAGCGTTTTCTCGGGCTTGGCTTCTTTACCGTTTTTCTTGCGCCCACTTTTTTTATCCTTCTTATCCTTCGTCGCTTTTTCTTCTCTCGTATTCTCTTCGTTTGCACTTTCGTCCTGCAACGCTTCTATCCGCTTCAGAAGTTCTTTCTCCTCTTTGGACATCTGAAAATTATCCCAGGATTCCTGGGTCAGGAACATGGCATATACATCTCGCTCCACGGAGCCACTGGTGGCAAAGCTCCGCTTACCATCGCGATTTCCCATCCAGATGACGCCGTTTCCGTCCGGCATCCACTGCGGCCTGTACTCCTGGTAGCCACTTTGGGTTAAGTTTTTTCGTACAGTTCCGTCTGCGGAGAGAAGAAGCACTTCTGCATTGTGGAGGTATTTGTCCCAGCCCACCAGAATCCATCTACTGTCGGGGCTCCATCGAAAATATTGATCGCCATCCTGATTGTGGAAAAGATCGTTTCGGTCTAGCAAGTCTATCGTATCTCCGGATTTCAAATCCTGTACCCGTAAGATTCTTCGGTCTGCAATGTATGCGATTTTGCTACTGTCTGGCGAGAAGGAGGGTTGATAGAGATCTACCTCGGCAGTTAGGTAGGTGGTTTCACTAAGCAGGGTGGAAGCGTAAAAGAGAGGTTCGTCATCCCGGTCTCGCGAGGTCTTGTAGATCGACCACTTTCCATCTCGTTCTGCTGCATACACAACTCCGTTACCATCCGGTGTGAAGGTGACAAATCGTTCTTGCTCTGGGGTATTGGTAAGTCGCTTCGTAAAATCACCCTCTTTGGAGGTGACAAATACTTCCCCACGCGCGATAAAGGCGATCTCTTTGCCATTCGGAGATACTGCCATCTCTTGGATGCCGCCATTGACAGCTAGGGTCTGCATGTCATTTTCGGCGTCTTGGGTACGGATTGTAACATCAACCAGAACTGGTTCCTGTCCCGGTTGCATCGTATACAGCTGCCCATGAACTCCAAAAGCTGTAAGCCCATTATCGGCCATTGAGAGAAAGCGAACAGGGTGTGGCGAAAAGAAGGTAAGCTGCTCAGCCTCCACGCCGTGTGCTGTCTCACCTGTGGAATTATGTGCCGACTGTCTGTACACATTAAAGGAGCCATTGCGTTCGCTTAGAAAATAGATGGTGTCAGCTTCAACATTGAATACCGGATTCCGGTCTTCCCCGGAGAAGGATGTGATTTGTTGATGCTGGTTGTTTTCTAGATCATACATCCAAAGGTCTCTAGCGATCGAAGAGCGGTGTTTTTTCCGCCAGGGGTTTTCGCCACCTTTTTGATCCTCATAAACCATCCATTGCCCATCACGGCTGAGTTGCACGGCCAGAGCAGGTGTGGTAAGAACCTGATCCACACGGCCTCCGTTTACTGGAACCGAATACAACTCCGGTTGAGATCTGTGCGGAAACTGGCGATGCTGATGATGATCCTGTCGCAGGGCACTGAAGTAGATGTGACTATCATCAAGGGTGAACGTAGCAGGGGTTTCATCGGACGAATGATAGGTTACCCGGTTGGCCTCGCCACCACGGCTATCCATCACGTAGATGTCGAAGTTACCAAAACGGTCGGATGCAAAGGCTATTTTTGATCCGTCATGGCTCCAGACCGGGGATGTGTCATGCGCTCTATGAAATGTGAGTTGCTTGGCTTCACCGCCTTTGGCAGGAACCGTATAAATATCGCCCTTATAGACAAATGCAAGGGTTGATGCGTCTGGCGAAAGAGCCGGATACCGCATCCAGGATGCATTTGCAGGGTCAAAATCTTGCGCAGGGTCAGTATCCTGTGCATACAGAACCCCTGAGCAGAAACCGGCAGGAAGAGAGAGCAGCCAAAGCATAGCTGCAAGAACGATGTTCATATTCATGATCGACGAATTCCTAAGTCTGATTCCAAATCTGATTTATGTATTTGTAAGCATTAAAAATCCCAATGACCTTGTCTCAATAGGATTACTTCATGAGTGTCATCTTTCGAACCATCTCAAACGCAGTAGCGGATGCTCCTGAGCTCTTGGCGCTGAATCTGTAAAAGTAAACGCCGCTCGATAAGGAGGATCCGTCGAGAGTGACCGTGTACGCACCTGCCTTCAGGAAACCATCTTGCAGCGTGGCAACCTGTTGTCCAAGCATGTTGTATACACCAATTTGAACCTTTGCATCTTCCGGCAGGGTGTAGGCGATTTGGGTGGTTGGATTGAAAGGATTTGGAAAATTTTGAGAGAGTGAAAACTGTTCCGGTATGAGACCTGTTGGAGATCCTTCGAGGGTATCGATGCCGCTTCCCTCAGTGAGTGTAAGCGCTGCACGAACCGATCCCTGCGGAACCTCGATCTTTGCGTTTCCACGTAAGATATATTCAACGGGTTCAAGGGTTTCGGAATAGAAGGTGATAATGCCTTCAAATCCATTCTCCAGTGACAGCAGAATCGGCTCCTCATTTTGCTGAATTTGCAGTGTCACTTCGGTTTGGCTGGACACATACGTGTTGTTTTCCAATCTCAGGTCTACAGATCCTGTCGGGGGAACAGGGGGGAG